>NZ_JBJZOJ010000044.1:0-63451 GCF_047200655.1 Streptomyces sp. MS06 | reverse complement strand
GGGGTGCACCTCGCCCAGTTCCTCCCGGTGCTGGGCCAGAGCAGTCCACTCGGGCTTCCGGTTGAGCCTGGTACGGCCGTCTGCGTTCATCTCGGACTTCAGCCTTCTTTCTACCCGTCCCTGCGGCGCACCCGCGTCATGCCGCGGTCCGCCGCCTGCCTTGGCCCCGCTGCCGCTCCCAACCTAATTGATCAGCGGGGGCGGTGAGTCGTCGCGGCGCCGTCCTCCGCCCCGGTAGGAGGCCCGGCAGGAGGTACGCGCGACCGGCGCGCGGGGTTCGACGCGGTCGGCGCCGAAACGCTCCCGCCCGCGCCGGGGGCCGGGCGGGAGTGGGAACGGGCGTGAGCGGAGGCTCGGAGTGTGGTGGAGGGGGAGCGACACGGTCCCGCACTGGCGGGGCGGTGCGGATGCCGCACGGTGCCTTCGGACCCGGGAGGCGCGGAGAGGCCCGGGAGGGCTCGGCGTGCGGGCCGCCTGCACGCGGGGTGCGGATGCCGGTCCGGAGCGCCTGTGGCGGGGCTGACGGCTGCCGCCGGTCGAGCGGCGGAGAAGCGGCTCCGGGAGCGTGGGCGGTCGTGTCCGAGCCGTCGGGCCGTAGCCGTCGGTGCCCGTGCGCTTCGGGGCGGGCTCGCAGCCCGTGCGGCCGCAGGTACCCCGGACCCTTGCTCCCGCAGAAGTGTGCGGCGGCGTGCGGGCTCCGCCCGGCGGACAGCGCCTCCGCGACGGCCTCCGCGTTGCGGCAGAAGGCTGCTGCCTGCTGCCTGCTGCCTGCCGGGAGGTGTGGTGCGTCCGTGCCCGGTTACGGTCCGTGCACGTCCTCTCCCCGGTGTCCCGGGGCCCCGCACGCGCACGCCCGGTGCTCCCGCACGCGGGCACCCGGTCAGTCCGCCGGTGCGGCGCGAGGGTCTGCCGGCATGCGAGGGCGGACGCCGCCCGTCGCGGTACCGGGTCTAGATCTCGCCCCGCAGTTTGGCGAGCGCCTCGGCGAGGATCGCCTCGCCGTCCGCGTCGCTGCGCCGCTCCCGCACGTACGCCAGATGCGTCTTGTACGGCTCGGTGCGCGGGGGGTCCGGCGGGTTGTCCTGATCCTGCCCGGCCGGGAAGCCGCAGCGCGGACAGTCCCAGGTGTCGGGTACCTGCGCGTCGCTCGCGAAGCTGGGCTGCGTCTCGTGTCCGTTGGAGCACCAGAAGGAGATGCGCAGACGCGGCGCGGACTCGCCGCGCTCGGCCTCGCCCATCGGCCCCGCCCCGACCCGGCTTCCCCGGATCGCGTTGCCACTTGCCACGGTCGTAACTCCCTGCGTGATGGTGCCGCGAAGCGAGTCGGCGTTCCGCTTCGCCGCGAGCGCCCCAGTCTACGTAAGGCCCAACGCGCGTCCAGTCTTGGGAGTTACCGGCCCCACGCCCAGACGCAAGCCCCATGATAGGCCGCGCCGGGGAGCGCGGGCCGAACATGGGGCCTTACGTGCAGAATATGCGTGATGTGTGCGGTGCGACGGCTGTCAGCTGTTCGTCTTCATCATGATGCCGAGGACGACGATGCACGCCAGCCACAGCAGACCGACCACCAGGGTGATGCGGTCGAGGTTGCGCTCGGCGACGGAGGAGCCACCGACGGACGACTGCATGCCGCCGCCGAACATGTCGGAGAGACCGCCGCCCTTCCCCTTGTGCATCAGCACCAGCAGCATCAGCAGCAGGCTGAAGACGATCAGGGCGATCGAGAACCCCAAAACCACGGCTGGACCAACTTCCTCGGATTCGGATGGACGACGGGGGCCGGTCTGGATGTGCCTCCACATCCGGCCGACCCCCGCAAGGGTACGACGGATCGCCGCCACCGCATACTCACAGGTCGCGGAAGCGCGCGATCATGCTCACTGGTCGCGGAAGCGCACGATCCTCACGAACTCGTCCACGTCCAGCGAGGCCCCGCCGACCAGGGCGCCGTCGATGTCCGCCTGGGACATGATCTCGGCGACGTTGCCGGACTTGACGGAGCCGCCGTACTGGATGCGGATCTTGTCGGCCACGTCCTGCGAGTACAGCTCGGCGATCTTGCCGCGGATGGCGGCGCAGACCTCCTGGGCGTCCCCGGCGCCGCAGACCTTGCCGGTGCCGATGGCCCAGACGGGCTCGTAGGCGATCACGACGGTCTCGGCCTGCTCGGCCGGGACGTCCTTCAGTCCGCCCTCGACCTGGGTGAGGGTGTGCGGTACGGCGTTGCCGGCCTCGCGGACGTCGAGTTCCTCGCCGACGCACATGATCGGGGTGAGGCCGTGCTTGAAGGCGGCCTTGACCTTGGCGTTGACGACCTCGTCGGTCTCGGCGTGGTACTGGCGGCGCTCGGAGTGGCCGATCGCGACGTAGGTGCACTTCAGCTTGGCCAGCATCGGGCCGGAGATCTCGCCGGTGTAGGCGCCGCTGTCGTGCGCGGAGATGTCCTGGGCGCCGTACCTGATGCTCAGCTTGTCGCCCTCCACCAGGGTCTGCACGGAGCGCAGATCGGTGAAGGGGGTCAGGACGGCGACCTCGACGGCCTCGAAGTCCTTGTCGGCCAGGGCGAAGGCGAGCTTCTGGACGTGGGCGATGGCCTCCAGGTGGTTGAGGTTCATCTTCCAGTTGCCCGCCATCAGCGGCGTGCGCGTGCTCATGTGGGTCAGTCCTCCAGTGCGGCGAGGCCGGGGAGCGTCTTGCCCTCGAGGTATTCGAGGGAGGCGCCGCCACCGGTCGAGATGTGGCCGAACGCGTTCTCGTCGAAGCCGAGCGTGCGCACGGCGGCGGCGGAGTCACCGCCGCCGACGACGGTGAACCCGTTCGTGTCGACGAGGGCCCGGGCGACGGCCCGGGTGCCCTCGGCGTAGTCGGGGTGCTCGAAGACGCCCATCGGACCGTTCCAGAAGACGGTGGCGGCGTCGGCGAGCTTCGCTGCGTACAGCTCGCAGGTCTTGGGGCCGATGTCCAGGCCCATGCGGTCGGCGGGCATGGCGTCGGCGTCGACGGTGGAGCAGTCGGCCGGGGCCTTGGTCCTGAGGTCCGGGAACTCGGCGGCGGCCACCACGTCCACGGGCAGCACGATGTCGACGCCGTTCTTCTCGGCCCGCTCCAGGTACTCCCCGACGGCGGGGAGCTGGTCCTCCTGCAGCAGGGAGCTGCCGATCTCGTAGCCCTTGGCCTTGAGGAAGGTGTAGGCCATGCCGCCGCCGATGAGCAGGCGGTCGGCCTTGCCGAGCAGCTCGTCGATGACGGCCAGCTTGTCGGAGACCTTGGCGCCGCCGAGCGCGACGACGTACGGACGCGCGACGTCCTCGGTGAGTCGCTTCAGCACGCCGACCTCGGTGGCGATGAGGTAGCCGGCGTAGTGCGGCAGGCGGGCCGGCAGATCGTAGACGGAGGCGTGCTTGCGGTGCACGGCGCCGAAGCCGTCGCCGACGTAGACGTCCGCGAGGGTGGCGAGCCGGTCCGCGAAGGCGGCGCGCTCGGCGTCGTCCTTGGAGGTCTCGCCGGGGTTGAAGCGGAGGTTCTCCAGCAGGGCGACCCTGCCCCCGGCCAGTCCCCGCACCGCGTCGGCCGCGGACTCGCCTGCCGTGTCACTCGCGAACGCCACCTCGGCGCCGAGGAGTTCACTCAGCCGGGCGGCGACCGGGGCGAGGGAGAAGGCGGGGTCCGGGGCACCCTTGGGGCGGCCGAGGTGGGAGGCGACGACCACCTTGGCGCGGGCGTCCGCCAGGGCCTTGATGGTGGGCAGGACGGCGCGGATGCGGCCGTCGTCGGTGATGGTGCCGTCGGCCAGCGGCACGTTGAGGTCGGCGCGGACGAAGACCCGCTTGCCGTCCACGCCTTCGGCGAGAAGTTCGTCGATCGTCTTCATTGCAGGGGACTCTCCTGAGGGAGGGCTCGTGGTGCCCCGTGATCGTAGAGGGGCCGGTCTGGACGTGCGGCAGGGCCCGGACGGCGCGACCGCGCGCCGCCCGGGCCCTGCTACCGCATCGTTGCCTGCTTCAGGCGATCAGAGCTGGTTGCCGACGAAGACCGTCAGGTCGACGAGGCGGTTGGAGTAGCCCCACTCGTTGTCGTACCAGCCGATGACCTTCACGTTCTTGCCCTCCTGGACCATGGTCAGGGAGGAGTCGAAGGTGCAGGACGCCGGGGAGTTGACGATGTCGGAGGAGACGATCGGGTCCTCGGTGTAGTGGAGGACGCCCTTGAGCTCACCCTCGGCGGCCTTCTGGAAGGCGGCGTTGATCTCTTCCTTGGTGACCTCGCGGGAGAGCTCCAGGACGAGGTCGGTGACCGAGCCGGTCGGGACCGGGACGCGCATGGCCATGCCGTCCAGCTTGCCCTTGAGCTGCGGCAGGACCAGCGCGGTGGCCTTGGCGGCACCGGTGGTGGTGGGGATGATGTTCTCGGCGGCGGCGCGGGCGCGGCGCAGGTCCTTGTGCGGGAAGTCCAGGATGCGCTGGTCGTTGGTGTACGCGTGCACCGTCGTCATCAGGCCCTTGACGATGCCGAAGTTCTCGTCGAGGACCTTCGCCATCGGCGCCACGCAGTTGGTGGTGCAGGAGGCGTTGGAGATGACGTGGTGGTTCGCCGGGTCGTAGGTGTCCTGGTTGACGCCCATCACGATGGTCACGTCTTCGTTCTTCGCCGGAGCGGAGATGATGACCTTCTTCGCACCACCGGTGATGTGCTTCTCGGCGTCTTCCTTCTTGGTGAAGATGCCGGTCGACTCGATGACGATGTCGACGCCCAGCTCGCCCCAGGGGATGTCGGCGGGGTTGCGCTCGGAGAGGACCTTGATGGTCCTGTCGCCCACGGTGATCGTGTCGGCGGTGTGGGAGACCTCCTGCGGGAGGCGGCCCAGGATGGTGTCGTACTTCAGCAGGTGGGCGGTGGTGGCGGTGTCACCCAGGTCGTTGACAGCCACGATCTCGATGTCGGCGCCCTGCTCCAGCAGTGCGCGGAAGTAGTTGCGACCGATGCGGCCGAACCCGTTGATGCCTACGCGGATCGTCACGAACCGATCTCCTCGTTGGTACGCCGGCTCTCGCGCCGGCGAGCTGTATTGGGATGTCCCCGACCACCCCCGACCCTACCTCTCCCGGGCCCTGCGAGTGACATCGAGTCGCCGCATACACGGCACCGTGACCCGTACCCGCCAGTAGGGTACGGACCGCCCAGGCCAGCGGGCCTGTCGCCGGGTCAGACACCCTCGCCGCCGGGCCCGTCGACACGGTCCCGCGACCACCGTTCGAGCGCATCCACCGCTCGACTGAGCGGACCCGGCGGGCGGTGGGGAGGGTGCGCGACCGGCGTGCGGTGCGGAGGAGGTGCGCCCGGCGTACGGACGAATGCGGCCGGCGCGCGGAGGGCGCGCGGAGGGCGCGCGGAGGGCGCGCGGAGGGCGCGCGGAGGGCGCGCGGAGGGCGCGCGGACCGAGTGCGGGCCGGAGGCCGGTGGGGGATCTGGCCCCGGGTACGACAACGCCGGTGCGCCGGGCCCGGACGGCCCGTGCGCACCGGCGCGGGGAACCCGCTCAGCCGACCAGGTTGTCGGCCAGCTCGTCGGAGAGGTTGACCTCCGTGCCCGGGACGCCGAGGTCGGAGGCGCGCTTGTCGGCCATGGCGAGCAGCCGGCGGATACGGCCCGCCACTGCGTCCTTGGTCAGCGGCGGGTCGGCGAGCGCGCCCAGTTCCTCCAGGGAGGCCTGCTTGTGCTCCATGCGCAGCCGGCCCGCGGCGGCGAGGTGCTCGGGAACCTCCTCACCGAGGATCTCCAGCGCGCGGGCCACCCGGGCGCCGGCCGCCACCGCGGCGCGGGCGGAGCGGCGCAGGTTCGCGTCGTCGAAGTTGGCGAGGCGGTTCGCCGTGGCTCGGACCTCGCGCCGCATCCGGCGCTCCTCCCAGGCCAGCACCGACTCGTGGGCGCCGAGACGGGTCAGCAGGGCGCCGATGGCGTCGCCGTCGCGGACCACGACCCGGTCCACGCCGCGCACCTCGCGGGCCTTCGCGGCGATCGACAGGCGGCGGGCCGCGCCGACCAGGGCGAGCGCGGCCTCGGGGCCCGGGCAGGTCACCTCCAGGGAGGAGGACCGGCCGGGCTCGGTGAGGGAGCCGTGCGCCAGGAACGCGCCGCGCCAGGCCGCCTCGGCGTCGCAGGTGGCGCCGGAGACCACCTGCGGGGGCAGACCGCGGATCGGGCGACCCCGGCCGTCCACCAGTCCGGTCTGGCGGGCGAGCTGGTCGCCGCCGGCGACCACCCGTACCACGTAGCGCGAGCCGCGGCGCAGACCGCCGGGGGCCATGACGATCAGTTCGGAACTGTGGCCGAAGATCTCCAGGATGTCCCGCTTCAGCCGGCGGGCCGCCATCGCCGTGTCCAGCTCCGCCTCGATCACGATGCGCCCGCTCACCAGGTGGAGGCCTCCGGCGAACCGCAGTAGGGCGGAGACCTCCGCCTTTCTGCAGCAGGTCCGGGTGACGGGGAGCCGCGAGATCTCGTCCTTCACCGCTGCCGTCATCGCCATGGGCCGATCCTTCCATGCATCCGGAAAATACGGTCGTACGCGGCGGCCAACAGCTCCGGGTCGTGCCTCGGGGTTCCGTCGGTCCGGGCCACGGGTGCCAGCTCCACCGTGGCCCCGAACCGCTTGGCGGCGTCGGTGAGCAGGTCCCGGTCGGGTACGGCGGCCTCGTCGGCCAGCACCACGTCCAGGGCGAGTTTAGGGGCGTGTCGTCCCAAAACCTCCAAATGACGCTGCGGGGAGAAGCCTTCGGTTTCTCCGGGCTGGGGGGCGAGGTTCAGGGAGAGCACCCGGCGCGCCTTCGTCTGCGTCAGCGCGTCCAGCAGTCCGGGCACCAGCAGGTGCGGGATGACGGAGGAGAACCACGAGCCGGGGCCGAGGACCACCCAGTCCGCGTCGAGGACCGCCGCGAGCGCCTCCGGGACGGCCGGCGGGTCGTGCGGCACCAGGTGCACGGACTGCACCTCTCCGGGCGTGAGCGCGACGGTCGCCTGACCGCGGACGGTGTCCACGTCCTCGGGCCGGTCCGGGCGGTGCCCCTTCACCAGCGCCTGCAGCTCCAGCGGTACGGCCGACATCGGCAGCACCCGCCCGTGCGCGCCGAGCAGCTTGCCGACCAGGTCCAGCGCCTGGACGTGGTCGCCGAGCTGCTCCCACAGCGCGACGATCAGGAGGTTGCCGACCGCGTGGTCGTGCAGGTCCCCCTTGGAGTGGAAGCGGTGCTGGATGACGCGGGCCCAGGTCTGGCCCCAGTCGTCGTCGCCGCACAGCGCGGCCAGCGCCTTGCGCAGGTCGCCGGGCGGCAGTACGCCCAGCTCGTCGCGGAGCCGCCCGCTGGAACCGCCGTCGTCGGCGACGGTGACCACGGCGGTGAGGTCACCGGTGATCCGGCGCAGGGCGGCGAGCGAGGCGGACAGGCCTCTGCCGCCGCCGAGGGCGACCACCTTGGGCTGGGCGCCCCGGCGGCGCGGCCGGGCGCCGCGGGCCTCGGCGGGGCGGCTCGCCCGCCCCTCGGGCACCACCCGGCGCAGCCGGCTCAGCCGCGGTGTACGTCCGGTCATTCGCGTCCCATGTCCCGGTGCACGACCACCGTCTCCACGCCCTCGGCGGCGAGCCGCGCGGCGAGCTTCTCCGACATGGCCACCGAGCGGTGCTTGCCGCCGGTGCAGCCGACCGCGATGGTCACGTAGCGCTTGCCCTCGCGCCGGTACCCCGCGGCGACCAGTTGGAGGAGCTCCGCGTAGCGGTCCAGGAACTCCTTCGCCCCGGGCTGGTTGAGGACGTACGTGGCGACCTCGTCGTTCAGCCCGGTGTACGGGCGCAGCTCGGGGACCCAGTGCGGGTTGGGCAGGAACCGCATGTCCACGACCAGGTCGGCGTCGACGGGGAGGCCGTACTTGAAGCCGAAGGACATGACGGTGGCCCGCAGCTCGGGCTCCTCGTCGCCGGCGAACTGGGCGTCCATCTTGGCCCGCAGCTCGTGCACGTTGAGGCTGGAGGTGTCGATCACCAGGTCCGCGTCGCCGCGCAGCTCGCGCAGCAGCTCCCGCTCGGCGGCGATGCCGTCGACGATCCGGCCGTCGCCCTGGAGGGGGTGCGGACGCCGCACCGACTCGAAGCGGCGGACCAGGGCCTCGTCGGAGGACTCCAGGAAGACGATCCGCCGGGTGACGCCCTTGTGGTCGAGGTCGGCGAGGGAGTCGCGCAGGTTGTCGAAGAAGCGCCGGCCGCGGACGTCGACGACGACCGCGATCCGGGCCACGTTGCCCTGGGAGCGGGCGCCGAGCTCCACCATGGTGGGGATCAGCGCGGGCGGCAGGTTGTCCACGACGAACCAGCCCAGGTCCTCCAGGCACTTCGCCGCGGTGGAACGACCGGCTCCGGACATGCCGGAGATGATCACCAACTCGGGGATCGCGGCGTCGGGCACGGCGGCCGTGTCCATGCCCGTACTGCCGGTACTGCCCGTACTGCCGGTACTGCCCGTACTGCCCGTACTCACCTGTGCTCCGTCGTCCTGGTGCGCGCCGGGGCGCCCCTGGTCCTCGCCGCTCGGCGGGGGCGCCTGCTCTCGCTGCTGCGTGGGGTCTGTCTCGTGCTCGGTCATGTCTCCTGCACCCGTCGTTCCTCCGCGGCGCCGGCGGTCGCGCGCTCCGTGGCGGGGTCCGGCGCGGCGGTCTCCCTCTTCTCCACGTCTTCCACGTCTTCCATGATCTCTCCAGTGGCCGTGTTCACGGCGGGGGCGGCCGGAGCCGCGCCGGCGAGGGCCGCGGCGACCGTCTCGGCGGTCTTGCGCCCGAACCCCGGAACCTCGCGGATCTCGTCGATTGTCGCCGACCTCAGCTTCCTCAACGAACCGAAGTGCTTGATCAGCGCCAGTCTGCGGGTCTCCCCCAGCCCCGGCACGTCGTCCAGCGGACTGGACCGCAGGCGCTTGCCCCGCCGGTTGCGCTGATAGGTGATCGCGAAGCGGTGGGCCTCGTCGCGGACGCGCTGGAGCAGGTAGAGGCCCTCGCTGGTGCGGGGCAGCACCACGGGGTCGTCCTCGTGCGGGACCCAGACCTCCTCCAGACGCTTGGCGAGGCCGCAGACGGCGATGTCGTCGATGCCCAACTCGTCCAGCGCCCGCCGGGCGGCGGCGACCTGCGGCGCGCCACCGTCGACGACGACCAGCTGGGGCGGATAGGCGAACTTCCGGGGCCGGCCGTCCTCGTCCTTCAGCGGGCTCGCGTCCTCGCCGTTCCCGTTCTCCCCGGCCGCGCCGTCGTCCGTCCACTCGCCGGTCCGCTCCTTCTCGGCGAGGTAGCGCCTGAACCGGCGGGTGATCACCTCGTGCATGGCGCGGACGTCGTCCTGACCGGCGAAGCCCTTGATCTGGAAGCGGCGGTACTCGCTCTTGCGGGCCAGGCCGTCCTCGAAGACGACCATGGAGGCCACCACGTCCTCGCCCTGGAGGTGCGAGATGTCGTAGCACTCGACGCGCAGCGGGGCGCTGTCCAGGGTGAGCGCGTCGGCGATCTCCTCGAGCGCGCGCGAGCGCGTGGTCAGGTCGGAGGCGCGTTTGGTCTTGTGCAGCACGAGCGCCTGCTGGGCGTTGCGCTGCACGGTCTCCATGAGGGCCTTCTTGTCGCCGCGCTGCGGCACGCGCAGGGACACCTGGGAGCCCCGCCGCCCGCTCAGCCACTCCTGTGCCGGTTCCACCGGATCGGGCAGGGCCGGGACCAGTACCTCCTTGGGCACGGTGTCCCCGGCCTCCTCGCCGTACAGCTGCTGGAGGGCGTGCTCGACCAGGGCGCCGGTGGCGATCTCCTCGACCTTGTCGGTGACCCAGCCGCGCTGGCCGCGCACCCGCCCGCCGCGGACGTGGAAGATCTGGACGGCCGCCTCCAGCTCGTCCTCGGCCACCGCGATCAGGTCGGCGTCGGTCGCGTCCGCGAGCACGACCGCGTTCTTCTCCATGGCCTTGCGCAGGGCCTCGACGTCGTCGCGCAGGCGGGCCGCCCGCTCGTACTCCATCTCCTCGGCCGCCTCGGCCATCTGCTTCTCCAGGCGCCGCAGATAGGTGCCGGTGCGGCCGGCCATGAAGTCGCAGAAGTCCGCGGCCAGGTCCCGGTGGTCCTCCGGCGAGATCCGGCCGACGCAGGGCGCGGAGCACTTGCCGATGTACCCGAGCAGGCAGGGGCGGCCGCTGCGGGCGGCGTTCCTGAAGACACCGGCCGAGCAGGTGCGCACCGGGAAGACCCGCAGCAGCAGGTCGACGGTGTCGCGGATGGCCCAGGCGTGCGCGTACGGCCCGAAGTACCGTACGCCCTTGCGCTTGTGACCGCGCATCACCTGCACCCGCGGGAACTCCTCGTTCATCGTGACCGCGAGGTACGGGTAGCTCTTGTCGTCGCGGTACTTGACGTTGAACCGCGGGTCGTACTCCTTGATCCAGGAGTACTCCAGCTGCAGCGCCTCGACCTCCGTGGACACCACCGTCCACTCCACGGACGCCGCCGTGGTGACCATGCTGCGGGTGCGCGGGTGGAGGTTCGCCAGGTCCTGGAAGTAGTTCGCCAGGCGCTGGCGCAGGCTCTTCGCCTTCCCGACGTAGATCACCCGGCGGTGCTCGTCGCGGAACCTGTACACCCCGGGCGAGTCCGGGATCTCCCCCGGCCGGGGGCGGTAGCTGGAGGGATCGGCCATGTCTCCCACCCTACTGGCGGGGAGTGACAGCACGGCGGGCCCGCACCGGACGGGCCGGGTCGGCCTTCCGGCGCGGCCCGGGCCCCTCCGGGGGGTCCCGCGGAGCGGCCGTGCGGCCGGGTCCCGCACCGTGCCGACTCGGCCAGCGGCGCCCCGGTACCGGGTCTCGGGTGTTGTCGGGACCTGGTCGACACGCTTCAATGCGGAGGAACTCGGGGCCGTGAACGACGCCGTACGGATGTGAAGACCCGTCCTGCGCCGGCCGGGGGAGGCCCCGACCGCCCAAGCCGACGGCCTGACCAGCCGTTGTGATCCTTCACAGAAAGGCGCCTGCATGCCGCACGCCACATCGCACGCGGACGTCACCGCCGCGGAACTGGACACGGCCCTGAGCGGCGGCCCCTTCCATGTCGCACTGCGCGCGGCGATAGCCGCCCGCGGACTCCCGCTCCAGCGCGTACAGCACCATCTGTCGCGCCACGGGGTGAAGGTGGGCGTCACCAGCCTGAGTTACTGGCAGCAGGGCGCCCGGCGCCCGCAGCGCCCGGAGTCGCTGCGGGCCGTACGCGCGCTGGAGGAGATACTCCAGCTCCCCGAGGAGTCGCTGATCCGGCTCCTCGCCGAGACCGGCGGGCAGTCGGCATCCGGACGGCCCGCTTCCCGGTCCTACCGCTCGCTGGTCGAGGCGTCCGGCGTGCTGGAGCGGATGCTGGCCGAGCTCGAGGCCGCGCCCGGCGACGGACTGCAGACCCTCGGTCATCACGAACGGGTGCGCATCGGGGCGCGCCGGGAGCTGCTGCGGCGCGAGGCGCACCACATCGTGCGCGCCCACCGGGACGGCGTCGACCGCTTCGTGGCGGTCCACCACGGCGACCCGGGGTGCGTGCCGGAGCGGATGACGGTGCGGGCCCTGGAGAACTGCCGCACCGGCCGCGTCCTGCTGCACCACGACACCGGAGTGCTCGTCGCCGAGCTGCTCTTCGACACGCGACTGCGGTCCGGGGAGACGTTTCTGTTCCGCTACGGGGTCGAGGACGGTACCGCGGACGTCTGCCGCGAGTACCTTCGCGGGGTCGGCGGCGCGGGCGGACAGTACGCCCTCCAGGTGCGCTTCGACGAGCGTGCCCTCCCGGTGCGGTGCCACCGCTTCGCCCAGCACTCCCCCGCGGCGCCGCGCAGCGGCCGCCAGGAGTTGCCGCTGAGCGAGCGGCACCGCTCGGTGCACCTCGTCGAGCCCAGGGCTCGGTCCGGGATCGTGGGGATCGGGTGGGAGTGGGAGTGACGACCGGGCCGGAACGGACGGGAGGGCGGCGCGGCCCGGTCCGGTGGCTCAGTCGGCCGGTCCGGCCACGATCCGGCCGTTCTTCGCCTGCACGGACAGCTTCTGCAGCGGCTCGGTGGCGGGATCGCGCAGCACATCGCCGGTCCGGGCGTCGAACTCGCTGCCGTGGCACGGGCAGATCAGCGTGGTGCCCTGCAGCTTGTTGATGGCGCACCCGGCGTGCGTGCAGATCGTGCTGTGCGCCGTGTAGGTGTCACCGCTCCGGCTGACGACGACGTTGTGGTCCCGGTACAGGTGGGCGCCTCCCTCCGGGACCTCGCTCGCCGCTCCCAGGTCCACGGGGGCGGTGGGCGCTGCGGGCCCGGTCTCCCCGCTGCAGGCGGTGAGGGCGAGCCCGGCAGCGGGCGTGGCGGCGGCTGACTTCAGCAGGAGGCGGCGGCTGGGGGCCGGGCGGCCGGACATGAGGCTCTCCACGGGTCGGAAGGCGGTGCCTGCTGACGATATCCGCGGCGGCGGGCGCGGGGCCCGCCGGGTGGGCTCCGGGAGTGGCGGGTCCAGGCGGGCTCCGGGTGGCGGGTCCAGGCGGGCTCCGGGTGGCGGGTCCAGGCGGGCTCCGGGTGGCGGGTCCAGGCGGCTTCCCGAGTGCTGCGACGACGGGTGACTGCAGCGGAACGGCGGGGGCGCGGCAGGGCGGAAGGGCCGGGTCACGGCGTGGCGCGGTGGCGGGGTGGCGGGAGAGGGGGAGAGAGGGAGAGAGGGGCGGCAGGGAGGGAAGTCCTTGGCGTAAACGCTTGCGTAAGCGTTTACGCGAGCCGCCGCATCGGATAGGTTCCCTGGCACGGCCGAGCGTGGACACCCGTCGGTGAGCCGCCGGGCCGGGACCGGGAGGGGATCCGTATGCCGACCATGCTGGACGTCGCACGGTGCGCGGGCGTGTCCGTGGCGACCGTCTCGCACGTCCTGAACGGCACCCGCCCGGTGCGGGAACACACCCGGCAGGCCGTCCTGGACGCCGTCGAGGAACTCGGATACACCCCGAACACGCTCGCCCGGTCCCTGGTGACCTCGCGGACCCGGTCGATCGGGCTGGCCGTGTCCGCGATCCGCAACCCGTACTTCACCGAGCTCCTCCAGGGAGTGGAGGCCGCCGCCCTGGAACACGGCTACGGGCTGCTCCTCGCCGACCCGCACGACGATCCGCACCACGAACGCACGGTCGTGCAGTTGCTGCACGAGCGCCGGGTGGACGGCCTGATCGTCGCGCCGTCCGCACAGCCGGCCGCCCTCCTCGCCTACCTCACCCGGCACGGCGTGCCCGCCGTCCTCCTCGACCGTCTGGCCGACGGACCGGCCGGCGGCAGCGCGGGCGGCTCCCCGCGCTTCGACCAGGTGTGCGCCGAGAACGCGGCGCCGACGGCCCGGCTCGTCGGCCACCTCGCCGGACTCGGCCATCGGCGCATCGGCCTCGTCGCCGGCCTGCCCGGGCTCAGTACCACCGACGAGCGGAGCGCCGGCTACCGCCAGGGCCTCACGGCGGCCGGGCTCCCCCACGACGAGCGGCTCGTCCGGCACGGCGACTCCACCGCGACCGGTGCCGAGCGGGCGACCGCCGCGCTGCTGTCCCTGGACGCGCCACCGACGGCCCTGGTCAGCGGGAACAACACGATGACCCTGGGCGTGCTGCGCACCCTGCGCGACCGGGGCCTGTCGGTTCCCGGGGACATCGCGCTCTGCTGCTTCGACGACTTCCCCTGGGCGGATCTCTTCTCGCCCAGGCTCACGGCGGTCGCGCAACCCGGCCGGGAGATCGGCGCGACCGCTGTGCGCGTGCTCCTGGACCGCCTGGACGGCCCCGGACGCGCTCCCCGGACCGTGCGGCTTCCGTGCGACTTCGTCCACCGGGACTCCTGCGGCTGCCCGGCCCCGGAGGCCGGCTCCGGTCCCGGCCGCCCTGTCCGGCGCCTCCAGCGCGCCCTGCCCGAGGAAGGAACCGACTCGTGATCGTCGTCGCCGGTGAGGCCCTGATCGACCTGGTACCGCAGGACAGGGGCGCCCTGGCCGCGCTGCGTCCGGCACGCGGCGGCGGACCGTACAACACGGCCGTCGCCCTGGCCCGGCTCGGCACCCGTACCGCGTTCTGCTCGCGCACCTCCACCGACGCCTTCGGTGAGGCACTGCTCGACGGGCTGCGGCAGGCCGGGGTGGACGTCTCCGGCGTGCAGCGGGGGCCGGAGCCGACGACTCTCGCGGTCGCCACGCTCGACGAACGGGGCTCGGCGGCCTACTCGTTCTACGTCGAGGGCACTGCGGACCGCCTCTTCACGACTCCGCCCGCGCTTGCCGAGTCCGTCCGCGCGGTGTCCTTCGGCACGTGCTCGCTGGTGCTGGAGCCGGGGGCGAGCGCGTACGAGGAACTGCTGCGAGCGGCGGCCGGGCGGGGCCTGTTCACCGCTCTCGATCCGAACATCCGGCCGGGCCTCATCCCGGACGAGGAGGCCTACCGCGCCCGCTTCCTCAGCTGGTTGCCGTCGGTGTCGCTGCTCAAGCTGTCCGAGGAGGACGCCCGCTGGTTGGGCGGCACCCCGCGGCAGTGGCTCGCCGCCGGGCCCGCGGCCGTGGTCATCACCCGGGGCGGTGACGGCCTGACCGTCTTCACCCGGGACGGCGCCGTGTATACGGTGCCGGGCGAGAAGGTCGAGGTGGTGGACACCATCGGCGCCGGCGACACGGTGAACGCGGCTCTGCTGCACGGCTTGGCCGCCCGGGACGCGCTGTCCCCGGAGGCCGTGACGAGACTGGGCGGCGACGGGTGGAGCGGACTGCTGCGGTTCGCGGCCCGCGCGGCCGCTGTCACCTGCTCGCGGGCGGGTGCGGAGCCACCGTACGCGCACGAACTGGACGGATGACCCGCAGCGTTCGCGGGCCGTGCCTTCGGTCGGCGGAGGGGGCTGCCGGATGCTGGAGAAGCGGGCCGGCCTCAGGGCGCCGGACGCCGGACGGGTCGCCTGGGGCGGCTGCCTGCCCGAGGGCGGGCCGCACACCCGACCGGCACGGGGTTTCCGTACCCGGGCGGTGTGCGCGGCCCCCACGGCCGGCGCGGTCAGGCCCCGTCGGCGCGCGTCGTCTTCTTCGCGGTCTTCTTGACCGCCGCCTTCCCGGCCGCCGTCTTCTTGACCGCCGTCTTCTTGACCGCTGCCTTCCCGGCCGCCGTGTTCCCGGCCGCGGCCTTCGCGGCGCTCTTCGTCGCCGCGGACTTCTTCGCAGTGGCGCCACCGGCGGTCTTGGCGACCGTCTTCCCGACGGCGGCCTTCTTTGCAGCGGTCCTGGCGGCCGGCTTGGACTCCGCCGTCTTCGCCGCCGAGGCCCTGCCACCGCGTACCGGGGACATCGGGGCGTCGCTGATCCGGTCGGCACCGAGGATCTCCCGCAGGAACTTGCCGGTGTGGCTGGCCGGTACGCCGGCGACCTGCTCCGGGGTGCCCTCGGCGACGACGAGCCCGCCGCCCGCGCCGCCCTCGGGTCCCATGTCGACGACCCAGTCGGCGGTCTTGATCACGTCGAGGTTGTGCTCGATGACGATGACCGTGTTGCCCTTGTCGACCAGTCCCCCGAGCACCTTCAGCAGCTTGCTGATGTCCTCGAAGTGCAGACCGGTCGTCGGTTCGTCCAGGACGTAGACGGTGCGCCCGGTGGAGCGGCGCTGCAGTTCGCTGGCGAGCTTGACGCGCTGGGCCTCGCCGCCGGAGAGGGTGGTCGCGGACTGGCCGAGGCGGACGTAGCCCAGACCGACGTCGTTCAGCGTCCTCAGGTGTCGGGAGATGGCCGGCACCGCGTCGAAGAAGTCCATGGCCTCCTCGATCGGCATGTTCAGCACGTCGGCGATGGACTTGCCCTTGTAGTGGACCTCCAGGGTCTCCCGGTTGTACCGGGCGCCGTGGCAGACCTCGCACGGGACGTACACGTCCGGGAGGAAGTTCATCTCGATCTTGATCGTGCCGTCGCCGGCGCAGTTCTCGCAGCGGCCGCCCTTGACGTTGAAGGAGAAGCGGCCGGGCTGGTACCCGCGGACCTTGGCCTCGGTGGTCTCGGCGAACAGCCTGCGGACGTGGTCGAAGACGCCGGTGTACGTCGCCGGGTTGGAGCGCGGGGTGCGGCCGATCGGCGACTGGTCGACGTGGACCACCTTGTCGACGAGATCGTCGCCGTCCACCCTGGTGTGCCGCCCCGGGACGTTCCGCGCTCCGTTGAGTTCACGGGCCAGGTGCGTGTAGAGGATGTCGTTGACCAGGGTGGACTTGCCGGAACCGGACACGCCGGTGACCGCGGTGAAGACACCCAGCGGGAAGGAGACGTCGATGTCCCGCAGGTTGTTCTCCCGGGCCCCGTGCACGGTCAGCCGACGTGCACCGTCCTGGGGGCGGCGGATGTCCGGCAGCGGAATGGACTTCCGTCCGGACAGGTACTGCCCGGTCTGCGACTCTGCGTTGGCGAGCAGTTCCTTCAGGGCGCCGCTGTGCACGACCTTGCCGCCGTGCTCCCCGGCGCCGGGGCCGATGTCGACGATCCAGTCGGCCGTCTTGATGGTGTCCTCGTCGTGCTCGACGACGATGAGGGTGTTGCCCATGTCGCGCAGCCGGACCAGGGTCTCGATGAGCCGGTGGTTGTCGCGCTGGTGCAGGCCGATGGAGGGCTCGTCCAGGACGTAGAGGACGCCGACGAGTCCCGAGCCGATCTGGGTGGCCAGGCGGATGCGCTGGGCCTCGCCGCCGGAGAGGGTTCCGGCCGCGCGGTTCAGCGAGAGGTAGTCCAGGCCTACGTCGACGAGGAACCGCAGCCTCTCGTTGACCTCCTTGAGGACCCGCTCGGCGATCTTCTTGTCGCGGGCGCCCAGCCGCAGCTCGCCCAGGAAGTCCGCGCAGTCGCTGATGGACATCGCGGAGACCTCGGCGATCGACCTGCCCATGACGGTGACGGCCAGGACGATCGGCTTCAGCCGGGAGCCCTCGCAGGTGGGGCAGGGCACCTCGCGCATGTAGCCCTCGAAGCGCTCCCGGCTGGCGTCGCTCTCGGCCTCGCTGTGCCGCCGCTTGACGAAGGGCACGGCGCCCTCGAAGGGCGTGGTGTAGCGGCGCTCGCGACCGTAGCGGTTGCGGTAGCGGACCTCGATCTGCGTCCGGTGCCCGTGCAGGAGGGCCTTGCGGGCCCGCTGCGGAAGTCCGGCGAAGGGGATGTCGGTCCGGAAACCCAGTGCGTCGGCCAGGGCACCGGTCAGGCGGCCGAAGTAGTCCTTGGTGTGCCCGTGCGACCAGGGGTGGATGGCGCCCTCGTCGAGGGACTTCTCCTCGTCCGGGACGATCAGTTCCGGGTCGACCTCCATCCGGGTGCCGATACCGGAGCAGTCGGGGCAGGCGCCGAACGGCGAGTTGAAGGAGAAGGAGCGCGGCTCCAACTCCTCGAAGGACAGGTCGTCGTACGGGCAGTAGAGGTGCTCCGAGTACATGCGCTCGCGCTCGGGGTCGTCCTCGGGGAGATCGACGAAGTCGAGCACGACCATGCCGCCCGAGAGGCCGAGCGCGGTCTCCACGGAGTCGGTGAGGCGGCGCTTGGCGGAGTCCTTGACGGTGAGGCGGTCGACGACCACCTCGATCGTGTGCTTCTCCTGCTTCTTCAGCGTGGGCGGGTTGGACAGCTGGACGGTCCCGCCGTCCACCCGCGCGCGGGAGTAGCCCTTGGTCTGCAGCTCGGCGAAGAGGTCGACGAACTCGCCCTTGCGTTCGCGTACCAGCGGGGACAGCACCTGGAAGCGGCTTCCCTCCGGCAGTTCCAGGACCTTGTCGACGATGGCCTGCGGCGACTGGCGCGAGATGGGACGGCCGCACTCGGGGCAGTGCGGCTTCCCGATCCGCGCGAACAGCAGCCGGAGGTAGTCGTAGACCTCGGTGATGGTGCCGACCGTCGAGCGCGGGTTGCGCGAGGTGGACTTCTGGTCGATGGAGACCGCGGGCGAGAGCCCCTCGATGAAGTCGACGTCCGGCTTGTCCATCTGGCCGAGGAACTGGCGCGCGTACGAGGAGAGGGACTCCACGTAGCGACGCTGGCCCTCGGCGAAGATCGTGTCGAAGGCCAGGGAGGACTTGCCCGACCCGGACAGGCCCGTGAAGACGATGAGCGCGTCCCGAGGCAGGTCGAGCGAGACGTTCTTCAGGTTGTGCTCGCGCGCGCCACGGACGATGAGACGGTCGGCCACGCCGGTCCGCACCTTTCTTGAGGGAAGTGACAGGGCCAGGGGCCCCGTCCTTTTCAGACTAGGGCGAGCCACTGACAACGCCGGTCGGTTTCACCGGTTGCAAACAACCTCCGGCCATCCAGCATGCCCGACGCCGGACACGAGCTTATAGCACGTGCATTCGAATTAGGGCGTTGCTTCACCACCTTCACCCGAAGGAGTGGCGGGGACTACTGTCGGCACCATGATTGATCACGTGCGTGACCTGGCCTCCGTACAGGACGCGACCGAACGGCTGCTCACCGCCGTCGCCGAACTGGACAACGCCTCGGTGGCCGGACCGTCACGGCTTCCCGGCTGGAGCCGTGGACATGTCCTCGCCCATCTCTCCCGCAACGCGGACGCGCTGATGAACGTTCTGCAGGGCCGCCCGATGTACGTCTCCGCGGAGGCGCGGAACGCCGACATCGAGGACGGCGCCGGCCGCCCCGTGCACGACCAGCTCACCGACCTGCGCCAGAGCGCCGCCCGCCTGCAGGCGCTGGGCGACGTCCCGGCCGACTGGTCACGGACCGTCGAGCTGCGCAACGGGGTGACCGACTCCGCGGCCCGGCTGCCGTTCCGGCGCTGGGGCGAGGTCGAGCTCCACCACGTCGACCTGGGCATCGGCTACGAACTGGAGGACCTGCCCGCGGAGTTCACCGAGCGGGAGATCGAATTCCTGGCGAAGCGGTTCGAGGGGCACCGGGACGTTCCCGCCACGCGGCTCGGCACCGTGGACGGCCGGACGTGGAGCACCGGCGGCGGCGCCCCGGGGGGACCGGTCGCGGTCGAGGGCCCGGCCGCCGATCTGCTCGGCTGGCTGGCCGGCCGCCGGGACGGCTCCGCGCTGACCGTGCGGGGCGGAGCCCTGCCGAAGCTCCCCGCGCTGTAGCGGCGGCCCGCGCTCCCCGGGCCGCCGCCGCTATAGGCTGGCCGTCATGACGTACAGCGGACAGGTGACGGTCGGCGGCCCGGCGGACGTGCACGAGCTGAAGGACCTGATGATCACCAAGATCGCGGTCGGCCCCATGAACAACAACGCCTATCTGCTGCGCTGCCGGGCCACCGACGAGCAACTGCTGATCGACGCGGCCGCCGACGCCCGGACTCTGCTCGGGACGATCGGCGACGACGGGATCGCGTCCGTCGTCACCACGCACCGGCACGGGGACCACTGGCAGGCGCTCGCCGAGGTGGTGGCGGCCACCGGAGCCCGCACCCACGCGGGACGCGAGGACGCCGACGGGATCCCGGTGCCGACCGATGTCCTGCTGGACGACGGCGACACCGTGCGGGTGGGGCAGGTGGAACTCACCGCACGTCATCTCGTGGGCCACACCCCCGGCTCGATCGCGCTCGTCTACGACGACCCGCACGGGCACCCGCACGTCTTCACCGGGGACTGCCTCTTCCCCGGGGGACCTGGCAGGACAACACGTCCGGAAGAGTTCAACTCCCTGATGGGCGACCTGGAGACCAAGCTCTTCGACGTCCTGCCCGACGAGACGTGGATCTACCCCGGCCACGGCAACGACACCACCATCGGCACGGAGCGGCCCCACCTCGCGGAGTGGCGCGCACGAGGCTGGTAACCGTCCAACGACGACCGCCCTTGTCTCGGAACCGAGGAGGGGGATTGATTTCGGCCCGGTATCCGGGTGTTCTGATCGCCGGTTGCCGGCCGGATGTCTCCTCGTCGGGCCCGCCTGAGCTCGCCAGTCGCGTCGGACGACACCGCCTCGGTCCCCCGTCGGCGGTTCCCGGTGGCCGGGGTGCCGACCGACCGTCTCGATGACACCGCCGTGGTGGACGTGGCCGTCCGGCTCGCCGTCTCGCGCCGTGCACCGCTGCTGCTGATCGCGGCGCTGCCTCCACCACCGCCCAGGACCAAGGCCGTCTGCCCGGACTCGATGGCGGTCCGTGCGGTGGGCGGGCGGGCCCTGCCGCGGCTGGCCCGCGCGGGGATCGCCCATGGCTCAGACTTCGATCACCGTCCCGCTGTGCGCGGCGGCGGGCAGCCGCATGCGGCGTAGGCGCTGCTGGACACGGCGGTCCTTTACGGCTGCTCGCTGCCGGTGGTATCGCGCAGCGGGGCCCGGATGCGTGCACACGGTGACAGAGGCTGCCGCCATCCGTGGCGGCCCGTTCGTGCCCGCGGTCTCGCCGGTGCCGTGGGTGCCGCCGGCCGTGCCCTCCCCGCCCCGCTGGGCCTCGGGCAAAAGGAATCGGTGTCTCGACCGCCCTCAGCCCCCACCGCCGCAGCACACCCGCCCCGCACCTCCCCCGTCCACCTGCCCGCACCCTGGCGCGGTTCGCCGCCCGCATCGCTGCCACCGTGATCACTTCTGTGCTGCTCCACCCACCCGGCCGGGCGCCACTCGGGCGACTTTCCGACCGGGCGGTGGTGTGACTGCCTCGATTCCCGGCCAACCGGTACGACCATGCTGACGTACCGCGGCACCAGCGACCGAGGAGGACCTGTGGAGCGAGAGGACGTGACAGCGGTGGCCACCGGTGTCACCACCGAGCGTCTCACCGGGCTCCGCAGGTGGAACCTGGGGCTCACGCTGCTGCACTTGATCCAAGCCGTGGCCGTCGTCCTGCTCGCCGGAAGCTTCTCGATCACCGTGACCTCCTCCGTCCCCGAGGGGCCACCGGGAACGGCAGCGCCCGCCCCGGAAGCGTTGTTCGACGTGCCGATCGGCTGGGCCGTCGCCGTGTTCCTCGCCCTCGCGGCAGCAGACCACCTACTGACGGCGACAGTGTGCCGCGACACCTACGAACGCGACCTCAGACGCGGCATCAACCGTTTCCGGTGGCTGGAGTACGCGCTGAGCGCAACCCTGATGGTGCTCCTCATCGGCTTCTACGCGGGCATTACCGGCCTCAATGCCGTCATCGCCGTCGTCGGCGCCAACGTCGGGATGATTCTCTTCGGCTGGGTCGAGGAGGTGATGAACCCTCCGGGGCGGGCGAGGACCAGAATGCTGCCGTTCTGGTTCGGGACGCTGGTCGGCGTCACGCCGTGGGTCTCGATCGCGTACAACACCGTCGCGGCCGAGACCGTCCCCGGCTTCGTGTACGGAATCGTTCTCGTCCAGGCCGCCCTCTTCTTCAGCTTCGGTCTCAACCAGTGGCTCCAGTACCACGGAGTCGGCCGGTGGTCCGACTACGCGTACGGGGAAAAGACCTACCTGGTCCTCAGCCTCGTGGCGAAGTCACTCCTGGCGTGGCAGATCTTCGCCGGCTCGCTGGCCGACTGAACCTCTTCGACGGTACGCGCGGGTACCCGGAGATCCGAACGTAAAGAAGGACGAGGGTACGGCGCGGGGAGAGCATCCCAGTGTTCAGAGGAACCCAGGACTTCCCGGGCGGCGTCGGCAACACGCACCAGGACGGGAAGGCGTTCGCCCGCCTGATCCACGACGTGGAGACGAAGATCTTCGACGTACTGCCCGACGAGACCTGGGTCTACCCGGGACACGGCGACGACACCACATTGGGTGCCGAGCGGCCGCATCTGCCGGAGTGGCACGCGCGCGGGTGGTGAGAACCTGCGGCGCGCCCCGGCACTGCCGGGCGGCACCGGGGCGGGCGGCCCGGATCCCGCCCGCCCGCAACCGCCCCCGGCACTCGCCGCGCCCGGTCGGGGGCGGTGAGCGCCGGGGCCCCGCCGGGGGTCACGCCTGCGCGCGGCCCGCTTCGGCGAGCGCCGCGACCCGCGCCACACCGAACGCGTATCCCTGCACCCCGCACCCCGCGATGACGCCGTCCGCGCGCAGCGAGACGTAGGAGTGATGGCGGAACGCCTCGCGCCGGTGGATGTTGGAGATGTGCACCTCGATCACGGGGAGGCCGTCGCAGGTGTTGAGGGCGTCCAGGATCGCCACCGACGTGTGCGAGTAGGCGGCGGGGTTGATCACGATGCCGCAGTGGTGCAGGCGCGCCTCGTGGATCCAGTCGACCAGTTCGCCCTCGTGGTTGGACTGCCGGAAGTCCGCCGTACCGCCGTGCGCGGCGGCCGTCTCGGCGCAGAGGGACTCCACGTCGGCGAGCGTGTCGGAGCCGTAGATCTCCGGCTGGCGCTGCCCGAGGAGGTTCAGGTTGGGTCCGTTGAGGATCATGATCGGGGCGTTGGCCAGGGTGCGGGGCACGGTTCCTCCGGTCCGTTCGCGGTGGGGCGGCCCGGCTCGGACCGCCGCTCGGACCTGGTGTATCACGGGCCGCCGAACGCCCGGCGGCCCGTTTCCGGGGCCCTCCCGGCCCGATGGCGCCCGGTCCGTGGCGCTGCGGGTCACGGGCTGATCGCCAGCTCCAGGTAGGCCGCGAACAGCACCACCGTCAGGGTGACGATCAGGGCCCACCTCGATGACCGTGACGGCGACGGCGACGGCGAGCACGAGCGAGCCGAAGGGTTCGCCGACCCTGTGGGCGATCACCTCGGCGTGGTGCACGGCTGCCAGGACGGAGCCGGCCGGCACCAGCGACAGCAGGGCGACGAACGCACCGGACAGGTCGCGGCCCCAGGTCAGGACCAGCAGCACGACCGCGCCCACCGGCACGAGGGCTGTCCAACGGGTCGCTTCGGACCTCAGCCGGGTGATTACGGAGCAGGGGCCGCGGCCGCCGGACGGCCCTGCCGGGTCCGGGAGCGTCCACCACAACGAAACCTCGTGGACGCCGGTCGGCGATTCGGCCCGTGCCGGTCCCGCGGGGGAGCCTGGAGCCGTCTACTTCGAGGTCAGGCCTCGATACGGTCCTTGCGGTCCTTGCGGTCCTTGCGGTCCTGCGGCCCCCGGTCACCGCCCGCTTGCGCCGCTTCGCGACCGGCCCGTCTGGCGGACGCGTGCAGGCTGGTGAGCGTGGTGACGACCAGCACGGCGCAGATGACGCCGAGCGAGACCGGGACGCTGATCTGCGGCACGTGCACACCGGACTCGTGCAGCGCGTGCAGCACCAGTTTCACGCCGATGAAGCCGAGAATGACGGACAGGCCGTAGCTGAGGTGGACGAGCTTCTTCAGCAGGCCGCCGATCAGGAAGTACAGCTGCCTGAGACCCATCAGCGCGAAGGCGTTGGCCGTGAAGACGATGTAGGGGTCCTGGGTCAGGCCGAAGATCGCGGGAATGGAGTCGAGCGCGAACAGGACGTCGGTGGTGCCGATCGCGAGCATCACGACCAGCATGGGGGTCATGACCCGCTTGCCGTTCTGCCGGATCCACAGCTTGGTCCCGTGGTAGCGGTCGGCGACACCGAACCGGCGTTCAACGGCCTTGAGCAGCCGGTTCTCCTCGTACTCCTCGTCCTCGCCGCCGGCACGGGCCTCCTGGACGAGCTTCCACGCGGTCCAGATGAGGAAGGCGCCGAAGAGGTAGAACACCCAGGAGAACCCGGCGATGATCGCGGCGCCGGCGGCGATGAACACGGTGCGCAGGACCAGGGCTATCAGGACCCCGACGAGGAGGACTCGCTGCTGGTACCGCGAGGGCACCGAGAACTTCGCCATGATCAGGACGAAGACGAACAGGTTGTCGACGCTCAGGGACTTCTCGGTGATGAAGCCTGCGAAGAACTCGCCGGCGGGCTTCCCGCCGGCGAGGACAAGCAGTCCGACTCCGAAGAGACCGGCGAGGGCGACCCAGACGGCAGTCCAGGCACCGGCTTCCCTGAGGGAGACCTCGTGCGGTTTCCGGCCGATGAAGAAGTCGACCGCGATGAGAGCGGCGAGGCCTACGACAGTCAGGACCCACAGGGTCAGAGAGATGTCCACTGCGCCTCCGGTAGTCGTAACGGCAAGTGATCGGTGTCGTCGCGCGACCGGAGGTCTTCTCCACCCCGGGAGGCCGGGTACGGCGTGCGCCCGGGACGCCCTGGGCCGGCGCCCCGGGATCAGTATCGATCCGAACTGACGGGTGCGCCGCGCTTACGGGGAGTACTCCCCTCCGTGCCGACCACCCTACCGAAATACCAAGGAAAGGTAAAGAGCAAGGCAAAGGAAAAGCAAAGCATGCTGGTCCTTGCGCTTTGCGCAGCCCCGTGACCGATGTGCCGCGCGTTCAGCGGCCCCCTGGCCGGTTGGCGGCGGCGAGTCGACCGAGCACCTGGTGCAGTATCCGGCTGCCGGGTGGGACGAGGGCGGGCTCATAGGTCCACGCGTGGCCGACCCAGGGGTCGGCGAGGTGATCGCTCGGGACCGGGGTGAGCCGCAGCAGCGAACGCCACAGCGGATCCAGCAACGGTCCGTGATCGGCGGCGTCCTCGCGGTCGGCGACCAGCATCAGGTGCACACCGGCGGCGGGCCCCTCATCCGCCAGATAGCGCAGCCGGGTGAGGGCACGATCGTCGAAACCGTGCGGGAAGTCGTTGATCACGAGGAGGTGCCGGGCGGTGCCGAACCCGGGCGCCAGCGCATCCGTCGCACCGCCTCGCACCGCCATGTGCACGAGGTCGACATGCTCGGTGAGCCGGTTCAGCACGTCCGAAAGGCCCGCGGCACCCCGGGACGGGGGAGCCGCGAGCACTCCGGTCTGCGTCAGCGGAGCGCAGGCCCGCGTTCCCGAACCAGCGGGATCGACCAGGTGCGCCATGAATTCGCCCGGCGGGTGGACGGCGAGCAGTCGCGCGGTCAGCGCCACCGCGGTCTCCCACGCCGCGTGGCGCGGATCGAGGCCGTCGGTGGACGGCCCGCGGACCTGCCCGCCCGACCCGCCGTCGATCCAGATTCCGCGTTCCAGAGGCAGCCGTACCAGCATCGGAATGCGCAGCCGCTCGCTCTCCGGCAGGCTGAGGTCCCCCAGGCGAACCGCCATCGGCGCGCGGGTCGGGAGACGGTAGCCGTGCCACACCGGATGGTCCCAGCGGGCGCATGCGGGCGGCAGGGCCGGCTCCACGACCTCGGATTCGGCCGCCAACTGGATGAGGTCGCGGTCGAGGACCTGTCGGGCCCGGCCGACGAGGTGGTCGCGTCTGGCCTCGGCTTCCTCGCGTGCCGCCTCGCCGGATGCACCGGCGCGGCTGCGCGGGTCGGACAGGAGCTGGTCCAGTTCCTTCTCCCGCCGCGCGTCCGCGAAGCCGACCGCGCTGCGGTAGGCGGCGGTACTGCGGGCGAGGTCCTCGAACATGCCCCAGACCTGGTTGTAGAGCCGCTCCTCCATGGACCAGCCGGTCGCGTCGCCCGCCACGGGCGCCGCGGGCTGCCCGGGCCCGCCGGTAACGGGCACCGCGGCAGGGGAGGACGGGGGCGCGCCGGGCCGCCGACGGGGATGGGTGTAGTCGATCGGCGGCGCGGCCGGCGCGGACGCCGGCGCTGCCGGGGCCGCGGTGTGTGCGTCCTGCGACCGGGGAGGCGGAGTGTGCTGCGGCGGGACCGGGGCCGCGGGGCCGCCGCCGTCCGGTCCGGGGGCAGCGGTCGCCGCCGGCAGCGGGAGGTCCCGGTCCACCGTCCCCGGAGAGGGGGCCGGGGCCGCGCGGCCCGAACCGTCGGCCGCCGCCTCCTCGATGGCATCCGCGATCCGGGAGGCTTCGGGCAGGCCCCGGTCGGCGAGGAGTTCGACGAGGCCGCCGGCGTACCCCTGCCCGACGGCGCGCACCCTCCAGGCGTGCTGCCGCCGGTACAGCTCCAGAGCGACGACGGCCCTCTCGGCGTCCAGGCCGGCGAGGGTGCAGCTGACGAGCCGGGTGCCGTCGACGCCGTCCACCGCGGCGGAGGGGGCGGCGACGGCGCCGAAGCGGGCCGGTCCGCCGTGGGCGGGGGCCGGCAGGGCCAGCAGTACCTCGACCCGGTGCACGGTCTCCGGCATCGCGTCCAGGTCAACCGCGAGCCGCTGCTCGGCGGCCGTCCGCCGGGGAACCCGGACGCCGGGCAGCGCGGGCACGCCGGGGTGGGCCACCCAGTCCTCGCCGCGTACCGTGCCGTTCGCGTCGCTGAGGATGGCCGCGGCCACGACGGGGGTACCGGCCGAGACGCGGATCCCGAGGCGGGTCCGGGGCAGCGGGTGGTTCTGCCCCCGCACCAGCTCCGCCACCGCCGCCCCCCATGTCGCCGTGTCGCCGTGTCGCCGTGTCGCTCCGATTGTCGTGGCCGCGGCCCGTGGCCCGACCGCCGCCGGCCTGCTACAGCAGCGGCAGGATCGTCGGCATCAGGTCCTGGAAGGTGCGTCCGTTGGCCGGGGTACCGAGGGCGGTCATCGTCCACCCCTGACCGGCGCGGTGCACCTTCGCCATGATCTGCGCCGTGTAGGAGCCGCCGCCGGCGAGCGTGTAGCGCGCCAGTTCCTGGCCGTTGGTCTCGTCGACGAGCCGGCAGAAGGCGTTCTGCACCTCCTGGAAGGTCTGGCCGGTGAACGAGTTCACCGTGAAGACGATCTGGTCGATGTGGACGGGCACACGTGCGAGGTCCACCAGGACGGCCTCGTCGTCGCCGCCCTGGCCGGCGCCGCCGACGAGGTTGTCGCCGGTGTGCCGCACGGACCCGTCGTCGCTCACCAGATGCCTGAAGAAGACGACATCGACGGGCTGCTTGTCGGCGAACAGCACGGCGGAGGCGTCGAGGTCGATCTCCCGGGTCCTGGAACCGAACAGGCCGCGCCGCGGAGCCGCCTGCCAGCCGAGCCCCATCCGGACCGCGGTCAGGCTGCCTCCGTCGTTCTTCTCCAGACTGATGGCCTGACCCTTGGTCATGTTGACGGTCACGCGCAGTTTCCCCTCTCGAGCTGTCCCCTGTTGCCGCGTTGTACGCGGTTGACCAGAACCCTACGCAGCGGCACGGACATCGCCGAACCCGGTGCACCGTTTGTGTCGGTGTTGCAACACTGCGGACGGGGTCCCGCGGAGCCCGGTGGCGCGGCGGGCGTCAGGTCAGACCGGCCTCCTTCATCTGGCGCAGTTCCCTCTTCATCTCGGAGACCTCGTCGCGCAGCCGGGCCGCGATCTCGAACTGCAGGTCCGCCGCCGCGGCGCGCATGCGCTCGGTCAGCTGCTCGATCTGCTCCGCGAGTTCCGTCGCCGGCCGGTCGGTCGGTGCCGCCTCCTCGGCCTTGGCCCTCTTCTTGGGGGACGGGGTGGACTTGGCGGCCTTCGCGCCGTCGCCCGCCCGGCCTCCCGCAGAGGGCACGGGGGCCTTGGTGCTGCGGCCGTCCTTGGCCGACCGGTAGCCCGTGCCGAGCAACTGCTCGGTGTCGACCTCCTCCCTGGCGATCTGCGCCACGATGTCGTTGATCTTCTTGCGCAGCGGCTGCGGGTCGATGCCCTGGGCCGTGTTGTAGGCGACCTGCTTCTCCCGGCGCCGATTGGTCTCGTCGATGGCCTTCTCCATCGCCGGAGTGATCTTGTCGGCGTACATGTGGACCTGGCCGGAGACGTTGCGCGCGGCGCGGCCGATGGTCTGGATGAGGGAGGTGCCGGAGCGCAGGAAGCCCTCCTTGTCGGCGTCGAGGATCGCCACGAGGGAGACCTCTGGCAGGTCCAACCCCTCGCGCAGGAGGTTGATGCCGACCAGGACGTCGAACTCGCCGGCGCGCAGCTCGCGCAGCAGTTCGACGCGGCGCAGCGTGTCGACGTCGCTGTGCAGGTAGCGCACCTGGATGCCGAGTTCGAGGAAGTAGTCGGTCAGGTCCTCGGCCATCTTCTTGGTGAGCGTGGTGACGAGGACCCGCTCGTCCTTCTCGGTGCGGGTGCGGATCTCGTGCACCAGGTCGTCGATCTGCCCCTCGGTGGGCTTGACGACGACTTCCGGGTCGACGAGCCCGGTGGGCCGGATGATCTGCTCGACGACGCCGTCCGAACGGGAGAGCTCGTACGCCCCGGGGGTGGCGGACAGGTAGACCGCCTGGCCGATCCGCTCCTGGAACTCCTCCCACTTGAGCGGCCGGTTGTCGAGAGCGGAGGGAAGCCGGAAGCCGTGGTCGACGAGGGTGCGTTTACGGGAGGCGTCCCCCTCGTACATGGCGCCGATCTGCGGGACGGTGACATGCGACTCGTCGATGACGAGCAGGAAGTCGTCCGGGAAGTAGTCGAGCAGCGTGTTGGGCGGCGAGCCCGGCGAGCGGCCGTCGAAGTGCATCGAGTAGTTCTCGACACCGGAGCAGGTGCCGATCTGGCGCAGCATCTCGAGGTCGTAGGAGGTGCGCATGCGCAGTCGCTGGGCCTCCAGCAGCTTGCCCTGCTTCTCCAGTTCGGCCAGCCGCTCCGCCAGCTCCTTCTCGATGTCGTTGACCGCCCGTTCCATGCGCTCGGGGCCGGCGACGTAGTGGGAGGCCGGGAAGACGTAGAGCTGCTGGTCGTCGCTGATGATCTCGCCGGTGATCGGGTGGAGGGTGGACAGGGCCTCGACCTCGTCGCCGAACATCTCGATGCGGACCGCGAGCTCCTCGTACACGGGGAAGATCTCGATGGTGTCGCCGCGCACCCGGAAGGTGCCTCGGGTGAAGGCCATGTCGTTGCGGGTGTACTGGATGTCGACGAAGCGGCGCAGCAGCTCGTCCCGGTCGATCTCGTCGCCGACCCGCAGCGGGACCATCCGGTCCACGTACTCCTGCGGTGTGCCCAGACCGTAGATGCAGGAGACCGAGGCGACCACGACGACGTCGCGGCGGGTGAGGAGCGAGTTCGTCGCGGAGTGGCGCAGCCGCTCCACCTCCTCGTTGATCGAGGAGTCCTTCTCGATGTAGGTGTCCGACTGCGGTACGTAGGCCTCGGGCTGGTAGTAGTCGTAGTACGAGACGAAGTACTCGACGGCGTTGTTCGGGAGCAGTTCGCGGAACTCGTTCGCCAGCTGGGCGGCCAGCGTCTTGTTCGGCGCCATCACCAGGGTGGGGCGCTGGAGCCTTTCGATCATCCACGCGGTGGTGGCGGACTTGCCGGTGCCGGTCGCGCCCAGCAGGACGACGTTCTTCTCGCCGGCGTCGACGCGCTTGGCCAGCTCGGCGATGGCCGCCGGCTGGTCGCCGCTGGGCTGGTAGGGGCTGACGACCTCGAAGGGCGCCACCGTGCGTTCGATGTGGGAAACGGGCCGCATGGAATCCACCGTACGACCAGCCACTGACATCCGGGCCGGCCCGCGGGTTCCGGCAGCCGGAGGATGGGCCGGTCAGGCGCGGGAGCGGCGCGGGGCCGCCTCCCGGCCGACCCGGGGCCGGGGCCTGCCGGCGGTGTCCACGACACGCGGATGTGCGGGGACCCCGGGCTTGCGCTCGGCGGGCGTCCACTGCGGGCTCCGTGCGGCCAACAGCGGGTCGAACAGGACGACGGCGCCCGCCAGGCAGAGAAAGGCGAGCGGCCCGACCAGCAGGGGGGCGAGGAGGGTCGCGGGCGAGTCGCCCGCGGGGGCGGCCGTCGTGCCGTCCAGGTGGACGGTGAGGGCCGCCATCCCCGTGTAGTGCGTGCCGGTGACGGCGATTCCCATGACGAGGCTCGCGCCCAGGGTCCAACCGACTCCTTTGACCTGCCCGGCCGCCCACAGGGCGGCGGTGGCGGCGACCACGGCGATCACTACGGAGGCCGCGACCAGGTAGGTGTTGTACTCCACCTTGCCGGGCACGCGCATGCCGGCCATACCCAGGTAGTGCATCGAGGCGATGCCCAGGCCGGTGACGGTGCCCCCGGTGAGCAGGGCGGCTCCGCGGGCGCCCTGGTATCCGACGATGAACACCCCGATACCGACCATGAGGATCGCCAGGCCGAGGCTGGCGAAGGTGGTGGCCATGTCGTAGCGGATCGGCGCCTCGTGGACGGTGAACCCCATCATCGCGATGAAGTGCATGGCCCATATGCCGGAGCCCATGGCCGCGGCTCCCAGGGCGAGCCAGCCGGGGCGCCAGGTGTGGGCCACCAGCAGGGCTCTGGTGGTGCAGCGCAGACCGAGGGCACCGCCGAGGCAGGCCATGAGAGACGCCACCGACGGCGTGACGAGTCCATAGCTGAAACCGTCGACCGTGCCCTGCATACGCGACTGCCCCTCCGACCGATCCGATCCGGTTTCTCCCGATCGCACCCTCCCCCGGCACCGCTCGCGCGGTCGGGTACGAGTGCGAAGAGTATGGCCCCCACCGGAATGGTCGAACGACCATCCGGCGAAGAAACACGTTCCCGCCCCGGATGTGGCGCACCGGTGAGCGGACTTCGGCGACTCGGTCCGCACCGCGGCCGTCTCACACCCTGACACGCTCACTCTCTGCTGTCAGAGTTGTGCCGTGAGTCACCGTTCAACGCGAGGAGTACGCATGCACGCGCGCACCGCTGCCGCCACCACCACCGCGCTCCTGGCCACCGTGGCGTTCCTGCTGCCCGCGTCGGAGGCCGCGGCCGACGGCTTCGCCGGCCCGCCTGTGGTGGTCGCCCATCGGGGCGCTTCGGCCTACGCCCCCGAGAACACGCTGGACGCCGTGGACAAGGCGCACGAACTGGGCATCCGCTGGCTGGAGAACGACGTCCAGCGCACCAGGGACGGTGAACTCGTCGTCCTGCACGACGGCAGCCTCCGCCGCACCACCGACGTCGAGCAGGTCTTCCCCGGCCGGGCACCGTGGAACGTGCGGGACTTCACGGCCGCCGAGATCGCCCGGCTGGACGCGGGCAGCTGGTTCGGTCCCGCCTTCGCCGGTGCGCACGTGCCGACGCTCAAGGAGTACGTCGAGCGGGTCGACGAGAACCACCAGAAGCTGCTCCTGGAGCTCAAGGACCCGGAGCTGTACCCGGGCATCGAGCAGCAGACGCTCAAGCTCCTCGGCAACGAGGGGTGGCTGGACGCGCGCCACCTGGCCGACAGGCTGGTCGTGCAGAGCTTCGACGCGGACAGCATCCGCATGGTGCACGCCCTCCGGCCCGCCGTCAGGACCGGATTCCTCGGCACCCCGCCGGTCGAGGACCTGGCCGAGTACGCCGCCTTCACCGACGAGATCAACCCCTCGCACGGTTCGGTCTCCGCGGCGTACGTGGCCGCCGTGCACGGGTATCTCGGAGCTCACGGCAGGCCCCTGCAGGTGTTCACCTGGACCGTGGACACCGCGGCGATCGCACGGACGGTCACGGGGTACGGCGTCGACGGCGTCATCTCCGACAAGCCGGACGTGGTCCGGGACGCGGTGGGAGGCTTCTGAGTCCTGTCGGGTACACCGCGGCGGAGCCCGCTGCCGCTGCGGTCGGCGCCGGCCCGCCGCGGTGACGGACGCGGCGGGCCCGGTTGTCGGTGGCGGGCCGTACCGTGGGGGGCATGAGCAGCGATGAGCGGTACGGGCAGCAGGTCGTGTGGGCCGTCGTGGACACCGGCATCGGTCCGCTGCTGCTGGCCGCGACCCGTGAGGGCCTGGTGCACGTGGCGTTCCACGCGACCGCCCCGGTGCGCGAGAAGGCCCTGCGAGGGCTGGCCGAGCGGCTGGGCGGCGAGCCCGCCGAGGCCCCGGACTCCCCCCTGCTGGCCGAGGCGATACGTCAGGTGCGGGAGTACTTCGACGGTCGGCGGCGCGACTTCGACCTGTCGTTGGACTGGTCGCTGATCTCGGGCTTCAACCGGCAGGTGCTGCGTGAACTGGCGTCCGGCGTCCCGTTCGGGACGGTGGTCGGGTACGGCGATCTGGCCCGCCGGGTCGGCCAGCCGCGGGCGGCGCAGGCGGTCGGTCTGGCGATGGGCGCGAACCCCCTGCCGTTGGTGGTGCCGTGTCACCGCGTGGTGGAGAGTGACGGCGGTATCGGCGGATTCGGCGGTGGCCTGGACACCAAGCGGCAGTTGCTGGCGCTGGAAGGAGTGCTGCCGGAACCGCTGTTCTGAGCGCCCCGGCCGGTCCCCGCGGCGTCGGCGCACGCAGCGGAACGGGCACGGCGCGGCGTGGTGGGATCACGCGGGGCGGGTGGGTCACCCGTAGTGGCGAGCCTCGAACACGTTGCCGTCGGGGTCCTGGAAGTAGAAGCTCCGCTCGGCCCTTCCGCGCGCACCGAAGGAACCGTGGGAGACCGCCGACACGGGTACGGAGGCGTCCTCCAACCGCCGGCGCAGTGCGTCGAACTGCGCTTCCGGCAGGGACAGGCAGACGTGGTTGACGGGGTGCCCCGCGCTCTCGGACGCCCCGGCGAGCATCGTCATGCGAGGTGCCGAGTCCGCGGGCATCAGGTCGAGGATGGTCTCGTCGTTGATCCGGACCGACGGGAAGGGAGCCCGACCCGCCTCGAAGCCGGCGAGCCGGAGCGGTTCGAGGCCGACGGTCTTCTCGTAGAAACCGGCCGCCGCCACCGGGTCGCGCACCCACAGGACGACGTGGTCCAGACGTGCCGAACTGTGCGTCATGCCTCCAGGCTCGCGCCCTCCCGTCGGTGCCGCAAGGGGTTTGATCGGGCGCGTCGCCCGCCAGGGATGAGGGAGTACCGAGAGACAGGAGGCAGGCCCGTGACGCTGGTGGTGTCCGAGGAGGTACGGGAGGCGGTCGAAGCGCACCGCCCGGTGGTGGCCCTGGAGTCCACGATCATCGCGCACGGTCTGCCGCGCCCGCGCAATCTGCGGGTGGCGCTGGAGCTGGAGGCGGCCGTGCGGCAGGAGGGCGCCGTACCGGCGACGGTCGCCGTGCTGGACGGGCGGCCGCATGTCGGCCTGGACGGGGAACAGGTGGAGCGGATCGCCCACGAGCGGGGCATGCGCAAGCTGGGTCACCGCGATCTGCCGCTCGCCGTGGCGTCGGGGGCCAGCGGAGCGACGACGGTGTCGGCGACCGCGCAGCTGGCGGCGCTGGCGGGTGTCCGGGTGTTCGCGACGGGCGGGCTCGGCGGAGTGCACCGGCAGTGGACGGCGACGCAGGACGAGTCGGCCGATCTCGGATTGCTGGCGCGCACCCGCATCACGGTGGTGTGCGCGGGAGTGAAGTCGATCCTGGACGTGCCGGCGACGCTGCAGCGGCTGGAGACGCTGGGCGTCTCGGTGGCCGGATACGGAACCGACCGCTTCCCCGGCTTCTACCTGTCCGACTCGGGCCATCCCGTCGACTGGCGGCTCGACACGCCACGCCAGGTGGCCCGGGTCATGCGGGCCCAGGACGCCCTCGGCGGCGCCCCCTCGGCGCTGATCGTCGCCAATCCGGTCGCACCGGAGGAGCAGTTGGACCCCGAACTGCACGCGCGGGTACTCGCCGGCGCGCTGCGGGAGTGCGAGGAACGCGGCATCTCGGGGCAGGCGGTCACCCCCTTCCTGCTCGACCATCTGGTGCGCCACACCGACGGGGCGTCCCTGCGCGCCAACCTGGCGGCGGTACGCGGAAACGTGCGTCTCGCCGGGCGGGTGGCGGTGGCATGGGCGGAGGCGTGACGGCGGCGGGCGGAGGTACGGGGGCGGCGGGCGGAGGTGCGGCGGCGGGCGGCGCCCTGCTCGTCGTCGGGGACGTGGTCACGGACGTCGTGGCCCGGCACAGCGGGCCGCTGGCGGCGGGTACCGACACCGCGGCGGTGATCCGGAAGCTGCCCGGCGGAGCGGGCGCCAACGTGGCGTGCTGGGCCGCCCACCGGGGATGCCCGGACGTACGGCTGCTGGGACGGGTCGGTGCCGACGCGGGGGCGTGGCACGAGCGGGAGCTCCTGGCGAACGGCGTGCTGCCCCACCTGGTCGTCGACCCCCGGACGCCGACCGGGACGGTGATATGCCTGGTCGACGAGGACGACGGCGGTGAGCGGACGTTCCTCACCGACAGTGGCGCCGCTCTGCGACTGGGCCCCGCCGACTGGGCGGACGGCGCACTGGACGGTATCGGCTGGGTGCACCTGTCGGGCTACCTGCTGTTCTCCGAGACCAGCAGGGCGCTGGTGGCCGCTGTTCTGCGGTCGGCACAGGCACGTCGGGTGCCCGTGAGCCTGGATCCGGCGTCGGCGGGCTTCCTGGCTCGCCTCGGCACCGACCGCTTCCTCGCGCTCGTACGGGGTGTGCGCGTCCTGCTGCCCAGCCGCGACGAGGCCTGCCTGCTCACCGGGGAGTCCGAGATCGCGGAGGCGGCGGCCGTGCTGAGCCGCCGGGTCCCGCTCGTGGTCGCCAAGGCCGGTGCCGACGGTGCGGTGGTGGCACCCTCGGGTGCGGCGCCCGAACGGGTACCTGCCCTGCCGGTGCGGCCCCGCGACACCACGGGCGCCGGCGACGCATTCACCGGCGGGTTCCTCGCGGCCCTGCTCGCGGGCGCGGCTCCCCGGGACGCGGCTGCGGAGGGGTGCCGGGCGGGCGCCGAGGCGGTGCGGCGGGTGGGCGGCCGGCCACCGCGGTGAGCGGCGCGGTCCGCCCGCGGGAGGACGGGCGGGCGGCCGCCCGGCGCCGGACGGCCGCCCGTCAGAAGTGCGGATCCGGCCCCGCAGTAGCCGACCGCGGCCGACGGCTGTCCCGCCCGGCGGCACTGCGCCCGCTGCGCCTCCGCGCGGATGCGCCAGCCGCACGGACGGTGCAGCTCCCTTACCCCGCCACCGCCCTCACCCCGGCACCGCCGTCGGCCACCGCCACGTCCCTCCCACGGCACCCCGGCGCGAGCGGCGCGAACGTGTCTCCGTCGCCCGTCCCGCGTCGCCTATCCCTTCCTGCCCCAGGCGGACACCAGGGGCGCGGTGGTCAGCTCCATGTCGCCGGCGGCGATGTTCGCGAGGTGCTGGTCGATGTCCTCGTCCGTGGCCAGGCCCGCGCCGACGAGTTCGCCGCGGAGCTGGCGGATCGTCGCAGCCTCGAGTGCGGCGCAGGCCGGGGAGGTGATGGGGAAGCATGCGTCGGCCTCGACGCGCCGCAGTCCGGCCTCCCGCAGCAGCCGGGGCAGCTTCCTGCCGTAGGCGAGGTCGGCGCCGCGATCGGCGAGAAGCTTGCGGAAGCCGTGGCGCAGCCGGTTGGCGAGCCGCTGCTCGGGGCCGTACTCGTCGGGGCAGGCGAGCGGCTGGAGGGCCGGATCGGCATCCTCGATGAGGAGGCGCCCGCCGGGACGCAGGCTGCCGGCAATCGAGCGCAGCGCCCGCTCGCGGTCGGGCACGTGGACGAGGACGAGCCGGGCGTGCACCAGGTCGAAGCCCTCTCCCGGCGACTTCTCGGCCCCGACGTCGTGCCGGCGCACCTCCACCGGAGAGCGGGCCGCAGCGGCGAGCCGCGTGGTGTCGATGTCGGTGGCGACGACCTTGCCGGTCGGCCCGACCTTCTTCGCCAGCCAGGACACCACGGAGGTGCTGCCGGCGCCGACCTCCCAGCAGCGCCACCCGGGGCCGATGCCCAGGCCCTCCAGATGCCGAAAGGTGGTGCTGTCGAAGAGGTCCGCGATGGCGTCGAAGCGCTCCGCCGCCTCGGTCTGCCGGTTGTCCAGGAGATAGCCGTCGGTTCGGGTCATGCCGTGATCATCCCAGTTGCCCTGCTTGCCGGGTACGGGCGACGCTCCGATGCGTCGTGCCGGTGCCGCCGCCCCCGAGGGGGAGCGGCCGGGGGCATGCTCGCCGTGCAGCGGTGCCGTGCCGCGTGTCGGCGCCCAGCGGACCGGCTTCCCGGTCGGCGGCGACAGGGGCCCGGTGCGGCGGCGGCACTCGCGCCCGCGTGACGGCCGGAGGATGGCACCGGGGGCCGCGTCCACAGCCGGGAACAAAGCGGAACTCCCCCTTCCCACAGGCCCGCACGCCGACGACGGGTTCCTGGCAGACTGGCGTGCCACGGGGCACAGAAGACGCCGCGCGAGGAGATCGAGAGGATCCACGCAAGGGGAGCCGTATGTCCATGGCAGGGAATCTGCGGAAGGTCACCGGCAGGGTCGGCGGTCTGCGGAGGGTGGCGCGACTGGCCCGGCGGCGCCTCCAGGTCGACCTGAGCCATCCGGTGCGGTCCCCGTTGGGCTCGTCGGTGGTGAGCTGCGTGACCTATCAGGACGGCGTCCGCACGGCGGGCGGAGAGGATCTGGACCAGGCCGTGCGCAGGGTGCGCGGCGGCGGGTTCCTGTGGCTGGGTCTGCACGAGCCGACGAACGAGGAGTTCGCCGATATCGCCCGGCTGCTCGACCTGCATCCGCTGGCGGTGGAGGATGCCGTCGAGGCTCATCAACGCCCCAAGCTGGAGCGGTACGGCGACATGCTGTTCGCGGTGTTCAAGACGGTCTGCTACGTCGAGCACGAGGAACTCACCGCGACGAGCGAGGTGGTGGGCACCGGAGAGCTGATGGTGTTCGTCGGCCGGGACTTCGTGGTCACGGTGCGGCACGGACGGCACGGATCGCTCGGTCCGTTGCTCGAGGGGCTGGAGTCGGATCCGGACCAGCTCGCCAAGGGGCCGTCCGCGGTCCTCCACGCGATCGCCGACCAGGTGGTGGACGAGTACCTGAGCGTCACCGGCGCCCTGCAGGCGGACATCGACGAGGTCGAGACGGCCGTGTTCTCCGAGAACGGCGCGCGGGCGGATCCGGGGCGCATGTACCAGCTCAAGCGGGAACTGCTGGAGCTGAAAAGGGCGGTGGTCCCCCTCGGCCGGCCGCTCCAGGAGCTGTCCGACCGGCCGATGCGGGTCGTCGATCCCGAGATACAGGCCTACTTCCGGGATGTGGCCGACCACCTGCTGCGGGCCGCCGAGCAGATCGCCTCCTTCGACGAACTGCTGAACTCCATACTCCAGGCACACCTGGCGCAGGTCACGGTGGCTCAGAACGAGGACATGCGCAAGATCACCGCTTGGGCGGCCGTGGTCGCCGTACCGACGATGGTGTGCGGTGTCTACGGCATGAATTTCGCGCACATGCCGGAACTCCACTGGAGGTTCGGCTACCCCCTGGTCCTGGGCCTGATATCCCTCGCCTGTCTGGCGCTCCACCGGGGCTTCCGGCGCAACGGCTGGTTGTGAGGGCGGCACCGGCGGTGCCGGCGCCGCCTGATGGAGGGCTCAGCGCCCGGCCGATGTGCTCCTGGCGTAGACGCTCTCGGCCCAGGCACCGATCTGGTCCTCCGACAGATGCTGGGCGAGGTCGGCCTCACTGATCATCCCGACCAGGCGCTTGTTCTCGATGACCGGAAGTCGGCGGATCTGGTGCTCCTTCATCTCGCGCAACACCTCGCCGACATCGGCGCCTGCGTCGACCCAGCGCGGGGTTCCCTGGGCCAGCTCGCCGGCGGTGACCCTGGAAGGGTCGCGCCCCATGGCGACGCAGCCCACGACGATGTCGCGGTCGGTGAGAATGCCGCAGAGCCGCTCGTCCGAATCGCTGATGGGCAGGGCTCCGACGCCGAGCTCACGCATCAGCTGCGCGGCGCGGTCGAGGGTCTCGTGGGCGGGGATCCACTGGGCGCCCCGGTGCATGATGTCTCCGGCGGTGGTCATGGAATGCCTCCCTGAGCCGGCCGGCCGGCGCGGCGCGGGTCGCACCGCTGTCCCGGCGTCCTACATTCTCGCCGCGCCGGACGGTGCCCGCATGTCCGCAGGCGGGGGGCCGACGGCGGTGCGGTCCGCAGGCGGCCGACGGGCGGCGCCCCTCGCCGCGGTGGGCCGCGGGCAGGCGGAGCGGGCGGGCAGTCCCCCTCAGCCGCTCCACGCGGGATGGTGCGGGTCGTCGGCACGCACCAGGATGTCGGCGGTGCCGGCTGGGTCCGTCTCGTGCGCATAGCGCTCGTGGGCGGGGAGGGTCCACTGGTCGTCACGGGGAGTCCGGCGGCGCAGCGCCGCCGGGGAGAGGCGGAGATGCACGGAGAGGTCGAAGGGGAACCAGTGGCGCAGCAGGAGGGGCCCGTGCAACAGCATGACTCCGCCGGGCGGTAGCTCCACGTAGGGGCTTCGGGTGGCGCGATCGGTGTCGGGGTCCCACAGGTCGCGGAGGATACGACCGTCGCCGCCCGGCTCCAACGGGCCGAACACCTCGCGCCACAGGGCACCGGTGTCGAACCAGCCGTCGTAGTAGGCGTCCACGTCCTGCCGTCCGTATTCCAGGCGCAGGGACGCGGGTCGCAGGAAACCGTGCGAGCCGACCACGCACGAGGGGCGGCCGCGAACGCTCAGCGCCTCGCCTACACGCTCCGCTAGGTCACCGGGCCGTGCCGCCGGTGCGCCGTCGACGGCGACCCTGGTCCAGGGACTGCTGTCGGCCGGTTCGAGGCCGAGCAACCGCTCGGCGATACGGTCGGCGAGCCGCTGCCAGGTGATTGCTTCGAGTCGCACACGGACCATGATGCGCCGACCGCCGCCGGGCATGCGTGGCACCCTTCCCAGCGGCGATGCCCTTGCCGGTGGCGACGCGTCCCCGGTCCGGCCGGCACCGTGCCCGACGACGAAGCGGAAAGGCGGCGGCGCCCCTGCGTTCTGCTCCCTCGCCGAGGACGGCGGACTGCGTCGCGCGCAGTGGGTCACCGCGCCCGGAGGCGGGCATGGAACGGACGTGACTCCCGCACGCACGGCCGCGCCGGCATCCCGTGCCGGTGGCCGAGCCGCGCCGCAGCGCACCGACCGGACCCTGTCGAGGACGTCGGTGGCGTCGGCGTGGTCGGAGCGGGCTGCCTTCACCGCGTTCCTTCGGATTGCCGGCTTGACCGGGGTTGCCGGGGTTGCCGAGGTCGGGGTTGCCAGGGTCGGGGTTGCTTCGACTGCTCCGCACCAGCGCGCCGTGCACGGGGCATCGGCTCGGTCACGCGGTACTCGCGAGCGATGCCCTCGCGGTCGCCGGAACCGGGTCGGCGCAGGCGGGAGACACCGGTGACGAGGGGGCCACCGGAAGCGTGGGAGGTCGGCACTCCCCCGCCGCACCTCCCGCGGTCCGAGGTCGTGTTCACTCCGCGACCGAACCGGGCGAGCCCTCCCGGTTCGCGCCGCGACCGAACCGGGAACGGCCGGAGCGGATGCGGTTCTGCGGCCCTCGCACCTCGCGCGTACGGGGCGGGCCGGGTCCGCCCGGCAGGTGCCCTCGCTCCGCCACCGGACTCAGCCGGTGGCCCCGCTCGAAGGGAAGTCCCATCAACTTGTAACGGAGTGCTAGTGGTTGGGAGTGGACGCCGGTCCGCCCCGGCGGCGAACCGGCTATCCCTGCCCTGCTCCGCAGGAGCTTCGTTTCCTCCCCCGGCTGAAGCCGGGGGTATCCACGAAGGAAGGCCCTGATGACAGGCACACCTGATCCTGTGACCCACAGCTCCCTTCTCGTCATCCAGCCCCTCAGACGCAGGCATTGCGCCGCGTGCCGCCGCGGTCCGTTACCGCTGGTCGTGCTCGAGGAGGGGGCTCCGCTCTGCCTCGACTGCGCGGACCTCGGACATCTGGTGTTCCTGCCGCGCGGTGACACGGCGCTGACCCGCAGGGCCGGGGAGGGCAGCACGCTCTCGGCGGTGGTCGTTCGGTTCAACCGCCGCGAGGCGCGCTACGAACGACAGGGTCTCCTGGTCGAGGAGGCCGCCCTGGCCCGGGCCGAGGAGCGGTGCCTGGCCGACGCGGAGGCCCGGCGGCGCCGTCGCGTCCGGGACGCGCGGCGGCGAGGAGCCGAGGACGCACGGTTCGCCGAGGCGTTCGCGCGGGAGATCCGGAGGCTGTTTCCGGGCTGTCCGGAGGGCCGTGCCCGAGACATCGCCGCGCACGCCTCCGCGCGGGGCAGCGGCCGGGTGGGGCGCAGCGCTGCCGGGCGGGCACTGGACGAGGCCGCGGTGGTCGCCGCGGTGGCGGCGTCCGTGCGCCATGCCGAAACGCCGTACGATCGGCTGCTGATGAACGGGGTGCCACGTCACGAGGCCCGGCGCCGGATCGCGGTGGGGGTGGCCGCGGTGCTCGGGCGGTGGCGGGCGGCGGGCGGCCGGGACACCACGGGGTGAGCCCGTCCGTGCCGGAGCGCCGCGGGTGAGCTTCCGTACGTGCGGGCGCGGGCCTGCCGGCTGCCCCGGCGGTCACGGCCCGCGGGCCTGCGCGGGTAGGCGCGGTCGCCGGCCGCGCGTCCGCCGGGGCGGTCGCCCTCGTGCCGGGCCGGGACGGTGCGACCGCCCGGCAGGAGGAGGACGTCCGGCCGCGCGGCGTCGGCACCAGGGGAGCAGGCGGGGCGGGATCGGGGACGGACAGGAGCCGAACGGGGTGGGCGCTGAATGATCGAGGGACCGTACCTGTTGCTGGCCGTGCTGGGCGTCCTGGCGACAGGGGTGATGGCCGGGGTCTTCTGTGCGTTCTCGGTGCTCGTGGTGCGCGGGCTGGCGGCGCTGCCGCCCGCGCAGGGCGTCGCCGCGATGAACGCGATCAACTCCTCGGCGGTGACGCCGGCCTTCGTGATCGTGTTCGCCGGGACGGCCATGCTGTGCACGGTGATCGCGGTGGTCACGTTCGTGGTGTGGCCGGCCGGTGCGGCGGTGCGGCTGCTGCTCGGCAGCGCCCTGTACCTGGTCGGCGCCTTCGGCGTCACGGTGGCCGCGAACATCCCGCGGAACGCCGCTCTGCTGCGGCTGGAGGCCGGCGGGGCCGAGCGGGACGCGTACTGGCCGTCGTACGTGCGCGAGTGGTCGCGGTGGAACCACGTCCGCGCCCTCGCCTCGGTCGCGGCGGCGGGCGCCTACCTGCTGGCCCTCCTGTGAATCGCACCGGTGCGCGGCGGCGCGCCGTCCCACGGCTCGGGCAGGACCCGTCCCGAGGGCGCCGCCGCCCGTTCTGCACCCGGGGTCGGCCGGACGTATCGTGGCCCCAGGAGCCTGCCACCCGGTGACGCCCGGCCGCACGGCCCGTCGCACGCGGACGCGAGGAAGACCGCCATGGCCGACCCCAAGGGATTCATGACGACGCCCCGCCGGGAGTGGCCCCGGCGTCCGGTCGAGGAGCGGGTACGGGACTGGGACGAGGTCCACGTACCGGACGCGCTGCTGCCGCTGGTCTCCCGGCAGGCCGACCGCTGCATGGACTGCGGGGTGCCGTTCTGCCACGATGCGTGCCCGCTGGGCAACCTGATCCCGGAGTGGAACGACCTGGTGGCTCGGGAGGACTGGCGGGCGGCGAGCGAGCGGCTGCACGCGACGAACAACTTCCCCGAGTTCACCGGGCGGTTGTGCCCCGCTCCGTGCGAGGCGGGGTGCGTGCTGGCGATCAACCAGCCAGCCGTGACGATCAAGAACGTGGAGTGCGCGATCGCCGACCGGGCCTGGGCGGAGGACTTCGTGCCACCGCGGGCCCCGGAGCGCCTGTCGGGCAGGACGGTCGCCGTGGTCGGTTCCGGGCCGGCCGGGCTGGCCGCCGCCCAGCAGCTGACCCGGGCCGGGCACACCGTCGCCGTCTACGAACGGGACGACCGGCCGGGCGGGCTCCTGCGCTACGGCATCCCCGAGTTCAAGATGGAGAAGCACCGCCTGGACCGCCGACTGGAGCAGATGCGGGCCGAGGGGACCAGGTTCCGCGTGTCGACGGAGGTCGGGCGGGATGTCGGGGCCGCGGAGCTGCGTACCCGCTACGACGCCGTGATGATCGCCACGGGAGCCACCGCCCCGCGGGAACTCGCGGTGCCGGGGCGGGACCTCGCCGGTGTCCACCAGGCCATGGAGTACCTGCCGTTGGCCAACCGGGTGTGCGCGGGCGACCTCGACGTCTCCCCGCTGTCGGCTGCGGGGAGGCACGTGGTGATCGTGGGCGGCGGGGACACCGGGGCGGACTGCCTGGGCACGGCGGTGCGGGAGGGCGCCGCCTCCGTGACCCAGCTGGACATCTACCCGCTGCCGGGCGCGGAGCGGGACGAGGAGTCCGACCCGTGGCCCACGTACCCGAGGGTGTACCGGCTCTCCCCGGCGCACGAGGAGGCTCGGGACCTGCGGACGGCGCCGGCTGCGGACACCGACGCGCGGTTGTTCGCGGCGTCCACGCTCCGTCTGGCCGGTGACGCCGACGGCCGTGTGCGGGAGCTCCACCTGGTCGGTGTGGATGCCCGGCGCCGTCCGCTGCCGGACGGCGAGCGGGCCCTGCGCGCCGACCTGGTCCTGCTGGCCCTCGGCTTCTCGGGACCGGACCACGGGGACGGGCTGGCGGAACAGCTGGGTGTGGAAACGGCCCCGCCCGGCACGTTCGCACGGGACTCCGGTTTCGCGACGAACGCTCGCGGTGTGTTCGCCGCGGGCGACGCGGCGCGCGGCCAGTCGCTGATCGTATGGGCGATCGCCGAGGGACGGGCGGCGGCCGCGGCGGTGGACCGGTATCTGACGGGGAGTTCGCGGCTGCCGGCGCCGATCGGGCCGCACGACCGCCCGATGGCCGTGTGACGGCGGCCGGTTCGGCGGGCCGGGGCCTTCCCCAACGGGGCCGGAGCGCCCCGCCGGGGGCCGCGGGGCCGGAGCGGGCGGGGGTCCGCGGGGCCGGAGCGGGCGGGGGTCGCAGGGCGGGAGCGGCTCGGCCCGCCGTCAGGGCTTGCGCGCCACCGCTCCGTATCCGGGAATGACGCCGTCGTCCTGGCCGGGCACCGGCTCGCCGAGTTCGGGGTGCCATCTGTGGACCACCTCGACACCGGGTTCGACGAGTTCGAGCCCGTCGAAGAAGCGGGTGAACCGGTCCCGGGAGCGCAGGGCGAGGGTCACACCGGCCGCCTTGAGCCTCGCGGTCGCGGCGGCCGACTCCTCGGGAGTGAAGTCCGCGGTGGCGTGGGTCATCATCAGGTGGCTGCCGGAGGGCAGCTCCGCCACGAGCCGGCGGACGAGTTCGTGCGCGCCGTCCTCGTCGGAGACGAAATGCAGCAGCGCGACGAGGGACAGCGCGATCGGCCGGCCGAAGTCCAGGACCTTGCGAGCGCCTTCGAGGACGGTGGCCGGATCCCGTATGTCGGCCTGGAGGTACTCGGTGGCGCCCTCCTCGGTGCCGCGCAGCAGGGCCGCCGCATGGGCCAGCACGATGGGGTCGTTGTCGCAGTAGACGATGCGGGCGTCGGGAGCGACCTGCTGTGCCACCTGGTGCAGGTTGGGTTCGGTGGGGATTCCGGTGCCGACGTCCAGGAACTGCCGTGTCCCGTTCTGCGCCAGCCAGCGTGTGGCGCGGTGCATGAAGGCGCGGTTGACTCGTGCCATCACCGGCACCCGGGGATCGAGGGCCAGCATCTGGCGCCCCATCTCCTCGTCGACGGGGTAGTTGTCCTTGCCGCCGAGGTACCAGTCGTACATCCGGGCGGGATGCGGCCTGCTGGTGTCGATCCGGTCGGCGCCGACGGTGTCCTGTCCGGTCATACGGCACTCCGTGAACATGGAAGAGCGGGAACTGATCAAGTCAGCACCACGATAGGGAAGTCGAAGCCGGAAGGAGACACGGGTTCAGGACAGCAGGAAGTCGGCCACCCCCGCCTTGGCGCCCTCGATGAAAGCGGTCATCTCGTCGGAGGTGTAGATCAGGGCCGGTCCGTCGGGGTCGGTCGACTGGCGGACGGCGATCCGGCCGTCGGCGAGTTTCATCGCCTCCAGGCAGTTGCCGCCGTTGCCGCCGCTCCACGGCCTGTGCCAGCCCTCGCTGCCCAGCTCCCGGGCGGGCATCCCGTTGTAGATCCGCTCGCTGCGGTCCCGCGGCCCGGACTGGGACGTGATGCGATCCATTCACAACTCCTTGCGAAGATCCCGGAGGATCTCCTTCGTGCGGTGTGCCGTAGCGGCCTGCGCCGCCATGCGGTCCATGACCTCGAGGTGGCTCGCCACCTCGGCGCGCGCGTCCAGGTAGACGGCGCCGGTCAGGTACTCGCTGTAGACCATGTCCGGCAGTTCGGGCATGGCGAAGCGGAAGAGCACGAACGGCCCGTACGTGCCGGGGTGCGGGCCGGCGGAGAACTCGGCGACCTGCAGGGTGAAGTGGGACAGCGCCGTGGCGTCGAGCAGCCTGTCGATCTGGGCACGCATCACCTCCGGGCCGCCGACCGGGCGGCGCAGAGCGGTCTCGTCCATGACGACCCACAGCCGGGGCGCGTCCGGGCGGGTGAGCAGGTCCTGGCGCTGCATGCGCAGTGCGACGTGGCGCTCTATGTCGTCGGGGCTGGTCTGGCCGATGGCGCCGGATCTCAGTACGCCGCGGGCGTAGTCCTCCGTCTGCAGCAGGCCGGGCACGAAGTGCGGTTCGTACTGGCGGATCAGGGCGGCCGCGCCCTCCAGGCTGACGTGCATGGAGAACCAGCCGGGCAGGATGTCGTGGAAGCGCTGCCACCAGCCGGGCCGATTGGCGTCCTCGGCCAGTTGCACGAACGCCTCGGCCTCCTCCTCGCAGACGCCGTAGGCCTTCAGCAGCAGGTGCACGTACGGGATCTTGAGCGTGACCTCGGCCATCTCCATGCGGCGGATCGTGGCAGCCGCGACCCGCAGCACGCGGGCGGCCTCCTCGCGTTTGAGCCCGGCGCGCTCACGCAGGTCCAGCAGGCGCCGGCCGAGGATCACCTGACCGACCGTCGGCGCGGACCGCGGCTCGCTCAACGCTCCACCTCCACCAAGGGCCCCGGGGCCGGACGACGTCCGGCGGCGAGGGGACGACGACGTCGAAGAATCAGGACAGCCCAGCGGCGCCACTCGAAGGCCTGTTCGAAGATCGAATCGCACCGATCCCCGAGGACCCTCACGGGCGCCGCTCAGCATGCTGTTGCGAGCAGTGTGCCACGGCCTCTCACCGCGTCATACAGCACTCTGCAATTTTCAGAGTGACACTTGCCAAGTGTTCATGGCGAAGAGATAGTGGCAAGCGTGATTCCGTCCGCGCCCTTAGGAACAGACGCCGTCGCAGACCGTTCCGGTCTCGGCGCCGCCACGGGAGCAGGGCCCGCCGAGGCCGCTGCCCAGCGCCGGTTCCGTTTCGAGCTGGCCGCACACCCCGGTTCGCCGGCCCGAGCCAGACACCTGGCGCGGGCCCGACTGACCGGCTGGTCGGTGTGCGAGGACACCTGCGACACGGCGGCCCTGGTCATATCCGAGCTGGTCACCAACGCGATCGTGCACACCGCGAGCAGCGTCGTCGTCTGCGAGCTGCACGACGGTGACGAACTGGTCCGCATAGCCGTGCGCGACCAGGGGTGCGCACCGGGCGAGCCGAACGCGTCCCGGCGGCAGCCCGAGGAGGAGCACGGGAGGGGGTTGCTTCTCGTCGACGCGATGTGCCACTCCTGGGGCGTCCAGGAGCACGGTCCCGGGCTGCTGGTCTGGGCGGAGCTACCGCGCCGGGCGGACACGCCCGGGATGCCCGCCGCACCGCGCAACGACCTCGGCTGGGGCACACGCCCCAAGCCGGGCCCGGCAGGCGGCTCCGGCGACGAGGAGGAACGCCGCCCGGAGCACCGCGCGGCCGTCCCGCATCCGCAAGGGCGGCCAGCCGGCGCACACCGGGACCGGTGGCAGCCGAGCCCCGGGCCGGAACGGAATACGCACCCGCGGAACGGGGACCTGCCCGCGGAAACGCCCGCGCCACGGCACCGCCCGGAGGCCCCCTGGCCGGCCCGGCGGCCCGGCGCCGCCGGCCGGGCGCAGCACGGATCCGGGGCGACGGGTGTGCCCCCGCAACCGCAGTCGAAGTCGCGCCCAGCGCCGCAAGCGCACCCGGAGAGGGGTGGGGCGTGAGCCGTGTTCCCGGCCGCACCGCGGCATTCGGCATGGACACCCTGGTCCGGATGGGCCGTGGACTACCCGCCGCACGGAGCCCGCAACGACTGGCCCTGCCCGAGGGCATGACCGCTCCGCTGGGCTGCGACGCGGTGGTCGCACCGGCCCGCCTCGGCCCGCAGGTGCTGCCGAGGCTTCCCCGGGTGGGATGCGTGTACGCCGACGAGACGCGCTGGTGGTGGATCGTCCCGTCCGACTCCGACTACGCCCTGGACTGGCCGGCCCCCGCTCGGTACGCCACCGGCGCACTCCTCCCGGACCTCCCGGACACCCCGAACCTCGTCCACCGCCCCGACGACCCGGTCCCGTACACGCCGCCGATACCGCTCTATCTGGCCCTGTGCCGACTGACGGGCACCGTGCCGAGCTGGTCCCGCCCGCTCAACGTGTAGTCCCGCCCCCGCGGCCGCCGCTCCAATCTCCCGCCCCCGCCCCCGCTCCCGCGGCGGTCGGCGCCGCGCGCGCTTCGCACCACCCCCGGCAGGGCAACCGAGCGCGGAACCGGCGGGCTTGGACCCTCGGCAGGGGGTCGCGCGATCGGGGAACCATCGGGTGGGGTGGCAAATGCGGTGCGCCGGGACGCGTGGGCCGCTGCGGGCCGCCTCCGGGGTGGCGTCGCCGCGGAGGTGGCTACTCGACGACGTCGCCGGCCCGGACGATCACCAGGAACGTGTCCGTCGCGAGGTCCATGACAACCTCGGCGGCCAGTCCTTCCAGACGCCGCGCGTGCGCGAACTCCTCGGCAGGCCACGATCCGCGCGGCCCGCCCGCGGGAAAGCGTTCGAGCACTGTTCGCCCGTTCACCACCCTGCACCTCCAGAAAGCGTCGTACCCGTAGGAGTTAACGCCCTCCGAGGTGCGAACGCCCCGCGCGGTGACGGGACTGAGACATTGTCGACACCTGTTCAGCGCGCGGGATGAGACGCGGGTCACCTTGCATCGGGTTCCAGACACCCTCCGCATCCACCACCGCACCCAGTGTGACCTCGGTGCGGACCGCCGTCCGCGGGGGAACCAGGCGGCTTCGGCGGGCTGGAGCGGCACCGAGCGCGACACGTACGGGTCGGGGTCCGTACGCCGGGCCGGACCCGCGCACCGCACGCCGGAGTTCGGCCGGGTGGGTCTCGGCAGGGAGCGCCGCCGTCCCTCCGGCGCCCAGGGCCGCTGCGGTTGCGGACCGGTCGGGCAGTCTGACCGGTCGGGCAGTCTGACCGGTCGGGCAGTCGGGCAGTCGGGCAGTCGGGCAGTCGGGCAGTCGGGCAGTCGGGCAGAAGAGCATCGGGCCGGTGTGCGGACAGAGCGGGCTACGGGGCGACCGGTTCGCCGTCCGCTGCGGCAGGCATGCGTCCGGGGGCGACCGGGCGCTGCTGACGCAGCGCGCCCCTCAGTACCGTGTCCTCGATCACCGGGACGCCCGGCAGCCCCACCTGCCGACCCGCCCGGTCCAGCCGGTCCAGCAGTCCCCGGATCCTCCGGGTGTGGCCGGGGGTGAGGTGTCCGGCGTCGTCGAGGTGGACGGCGCACGCGGTGGTGGTGTCGACGAGGCGCTCCAGAACGACCGCCACCTCGTCGGTGCCCCGGGTGTGCCGGGCGAGCGTGGGTAGTTCGGCGGCCGAGAGGGCGATGGCCGAACGCGCCGCGGCAAGGCTGCGGTACGCCTCCCGGCGCAGGGTCCAGCGGACGGCCCGGTCGGCGGAGGGGGCTCCGTTCAGTACGTGCGCGAGGTAGGCGCCTGCGGCCGAGGAGGCGGCGGCGAGCCGCGCCCGGACGGCCCCGCCGCGCTGTCCCGGCATCGGCAGGTGCCCCACGACCAGGACGATCACGCAGGCCAGCAACGTCTCCCCGATCCGGCCGACGGAGGCCTGGGCCTCGCCTCCCACCATCACCAGGGCCAGGACCAGCACCGTGACGACGGCGGTCTGTGCGGCGAAGTGCCGTGTCGCGACGGGGACCAGCGCCCCGCACACGGCTACCAGCACCACCAGCCCGCCGGGGCGAGGCAGTACGGCGGCGAGGGCCGCGAAGACGACGGCCCCCAGCAGGGTTCCCGCGACCCGGGACAGCACCCGCGACACGAGGGGGCCGAGGTCGGGCTTGACGAGGAAGACCACCGTCACCGGCAGCCAGTACCAGTGGGCATGGCTGCCGTACAGGTGGCCGCGGTGCAGCGCCTGGGCGGTCCCGGCGGCGGCGCCGAAGCAGAGGGCGACCCGCATCCCGTACTCGCGTCCGCCGGGCCCGAGGACGGCGCGCGCCGCGGTCCTCACCGTGCGCCTGCGCGCCGGGAGGTCGACCGCCCTGCCCCGGTCGAAGGTCTCGGCGGCCAGCAGGAGCGCGTCGTCGAGGGCGCGCAGAGCGGGTACGTCGCGGCTCGGCGCGGGCAGCGGCCCGGAGGGGGTGTTGCCCCGGACTGCGGCGGCCAGCAGCCGGGGTCCGGCGGACGCCCGCGCGGAGACCGGCTCCCCGGCCCACGCCAGCGCGGTAGCCGCTTCGGCGAGCGGCAGCGCGGCGGCGTACTGCGCGTGCAGCCGCCGCTCGGCCGCGGAGGCGGCATAGCGGCGCAGCCGGGGTCCGGTGAGTGCGTCCTGCGCCTGGTCGAGCACCGCGGTCAGCGCTGCGCGCCGCGCGGTGGCATCCGCGGTCCCGGCGGCGTCGAGCAGCGCCGCAACGGCTTCGTAGACGGCGGCGACGGCCCGGCGCTCCCCGTCGAACCGGAAGTCTCCGGTGAGGGAACCGGGGCTGGGCAGGGCCAGCCGCAGCAACAGCAGCCAGCCGGCTCCGGCGACATACGCCAGGGACCGCACCCAGCCGCTGTCGGGCAGCGGCATTCCCGCGCCGATCGCGGACATGACCAGCAACTGCGTGGCGGCACCGGAGGCGACGGGGCCGACCGCGCTCACCGCTCCGGCGAGCAGCGCGAGGAACGAGAGGAGAAGGGTGAGCACGATGGCGCCGGTGCTCTGGCCGGCACAGGTGCCCGCGAGCAGCCCGAGTGCCCCGGCGAGGGCCGGCACCCCGATCCGGGTGACGGAGGCGCGCCGGCTTCCCGGGCGGTCGTTGACCCCGGCGAGCATGGCGGCCACCGCGGCGACCACGCCGAGAGAGGGCCGGCCGGCGGACAGCGAGGCCGCGAGCAGCGGCCCCGCGGCCAGGGCGCCGCGCGCGACAGCGCTCCGGAGCACAGGGCCGCGCTGGGTGCGCAGGGCGTGGGCGAACCAGGGCGGCAGCACGACGGCGACGCGGCGGGACACGGGGCTCCTGTCCGTACGAGGGCGGGGCGCCTTCGGACGACGGTGGCCGGGCGGTGCGGTGAGCGGGGCTTCCACGGTAGACCGTGCAACGGGAGGACGGGGGACATCCGTGTTGCGGGACGGTGACGGATGCCGGAGGGAGGGACACCGGTAGTGCCGGGCGGCGCCCGGCTCGCGCCTTCCCCCGGGCCTACGGGGCCGGACGTCCTACGGTCCGACCGGCAGGCCCGCCGTCCCGGCCGCCGTGCGCAGTACCTCCCGCAGCATCTGCGGGGTGAGGCGGCCGGTGAAGGTGTTGCGCTGGCTGACGTGGAAGCAGCCGAAGAGCTCGAGCCCGTCCAGCGTCACCCGCGCCCCGTGCCGGAATCCGGGTCGGGGGCTCGGCACCCGCCAGCCCGCCTCGGCGAGTGCGGGAAGCGAGGCCTGCCAGCCGAACCCGCCGAGGACGACCACCGCCCGCAGTGTCGGCCGCAGCAGCCTCAACTCCCGCACGAGCCAGGGTCGACAGGTGTCCCGCTCGGCGGGGGCGGGTCTGTTGGCGGGCGGGGCGCAGTGGACCGGTGAGGTGACCCGGACACCGTGCAGCTCGAGCCCGTCGTCCCTGCTCACCGAGGTCGGCCGGGAGGCCAGGCCCACGTCGTGGAGGGCCCGGTAGAGCACGTCGCCCGAACGGTCGCCGGTGAACATGCGGCCGGTGCGGTTGCCGCCGTGCGCGGCGGGCGCCAGTCCGACGACCAGCAGACGCGCGTCCGCCGGCCCGAACCCGGGAACGGGCCGCCCCCAGTACGTGTGGTCCGCGAACGCGGCCCGTTTCGTACGGGCCACCTCCTCCCGCCAGGCGACCAGCCGGGGGCAGGCCCGGCAGCGGGAGATCTGCCGGTCCAGGGCGGGCAGACTCCGCGGGCCGGGCCGGTCGGCCCAGCCGCCGGGGCTGCTGGAGTCCATCGCTCCACTCTAGGTGAGCGGGGCAGACCGCTCCGGCGCGACGGGGTGGGCCGGTTAGGGTCGGGAGCATGGTTGCTGAAGGTGCGGATCGCACCCGGACGGATCGGAAGGCCGGCAGCCCGCGGGCGGCCCGGGGGGCGAAGCCCGGGGCCCCGGAGGCGGAAGGTGCTGCGGCGGGCCGGGCCGGGGAAACGGCGGCCGCGGAGCCGGGGACCGCCGCTGCCGTGGCGGCCGCGGCGGCGGCCGGGCCCGGGAGCGGCGAGTCCGTGCGGGTGGACAGCTGGATCTGGTCCGTGCGGCTGGTCAAGACGCGCTCCGTGGGCGCCACCGCCTGCCGGGGCGGGCATGTGCGGGTGAACGGCGAGCGGGTGAAGCCCGCGCACTCGGTGCGCGTGGGCGACGAGGTGCGGCTGCGGCACGAGGGTCGGGAGCGGGTCGTCGTCGTCACACGTCTGATCCGCAAGCGGGTGGGCGCCCCGGTGGCGACCCAGTGCTACATCGACAACAGCCCTCCGCCCCCGCCCCGTGAGGCCGTCGCTCCCGCGGGTGTCCGGGACCGCGGCGCGGGCCGTCCCACCAAGCGCGACCGCCGCGAGATGGAACGCCTGCGAGGGCTGGGCCTGCCGGACGGGCCCGGCGGCCCCGGTGCCTCAGCCCGCCCCGGCACCGCGGAACCACCGGACGGGCTCGGCGGGCCGCCCCGGCCGGGCAGATCCGACGGGTCGGGCCGCTCTCCTCACCCGGGCGGGTCGGGCCGGGGCGGAGGCCGGTACTGAGTGGACGACGGGTGGTTCGTTGCGGCTGCGGTGGGCTCCCCGGCCCAGCGGCAGGGGGCCGGGATCACCGTCCGACGGGCACTGCCCGGACCCAGATCCGGTCCTGGGTGAGATACCGGTCCGCCCGTAGCCCCGCCTCCGTCAGTGCCAGCTCGAACTGCTCCTTCGTCAGTGGCCGGGCACGGAACGTCTGGGTCCAGGTCTGGTCCGGGAACTCGTACTCCGCGTGGACCGCGTGCACGCCGTCGCCGATCGGATCCGATGCGGTGATCCGCACGGTGAAGCCGCACGGGTCGCGGCGCTCGCGCGGTATTCGGGTGTGGTACTCCTCGCCCTCCCTCTGGATCAGGACGCGGCCGCCGTCCGCCACGTGCCGCACGCAGGTGCGGAGCAGGCCTCGCCGCACCTCGACGTCCGCGGTGTGGACGAGGAAGGAGGCCAGCAGCACCACGTCGAAGGTCTCCCCCAGGTCGAGATCCTCGATGGGACTGCGTATCGTGCGCGCCCCGCGAACGCGTTCCAGCATGTCGGCGGACTCGTCGACCGCGGTCACCGCGAAGCCTCGCTGCACCAGTGGGTGGGTCATACGCCCCACGCCGCTGCCCAGTTCCAGAAGAGTCGCGCCCGCCGGTGCCGCCGCGCGGACGATGTCCGGCTCCTCCCCCACCGGCAGCCGGGCGTACAGTTCGACCGCGCATCCGTCGGGGGTGATCGCCCCCGGTCCCGTCCCCTTGTGTCCCGCTCGCGTCCTCAGCTCCATACCCGTCGAACGGGCGACCGGGAGAGCGTCGTTCCCCGCCTGCCGGCGTTCACTCGTTCGAGCGACGGGTTCCGCCGCGTGCGTTTCGCGCTGCTCGTTCCGCGCCGTTCGTTCCGCCTGGTCCGTCCGCCGGGTTCGCGCGCGGAACCCGGTGTGTCGGGGGGCGCCGCGAGGAGTAGCGTGCAGGGAGGAGCAGTGGTCGCGATGCGTACGGGCAGTGAGCCGACGACGGCGCGCAGCGCGCTCAGGATGCGTTTCTGGCTGAGCGTGTGGGGCCTGGCCTGGACGGCCTTCGGCACGGTGGTTTTCGCACTGGTGGGCCGCGCCGGCTGGGCGGCGGTGTGCGGGGTGCTGTGCCTGGTGGCCGCAGTGGACCTGGTGGTGATCCGATGGCGGATCCGGCAGGGCGCGCACTTCCAGCCGGGTCGGGCGATCCCCCCGTACCGGCTGCCGGAGCAGCCGGCTCCGCCGCGCCGGCGGCCGTATCCGCCTCCCCGCGGGCGCCGCACGCCCCCGGGTCCCCGCGCCCCGTAGACCCGTCCGGTCCCTCCGAGCGCAGGTCGGCCCGGCAGGACCGGACGGCGGGGCCGCCCCGTCGGCACCGGCCTCAGGCCAGCCGGGCGGAGGCGCGGTCAGTTCTCGAAACGGGCCGCCTTCAGGTAGCGCGGGTTCGGGTCGAGCGCGGCCGCGAGGCGGAAGTGGCGCCTGGCCTGGTCGTCGCGGCCCTGCCGTTCGTAGGTGCGGGCAAGGGCGAAGTGCGCGAAGGCGTTGTCCGGTTCGCGCTCCAGGACGATGGTGAATTCGAGTTCGGCGGGACGCAGTTGCGCTGCGGCGAAGAAGGCACGCGCCCGCAGCAGGCGGGCGGCGGTGTTCTCCGGGTGTGCCCCGATCACCGAGTCGAGCAGCTTCACCGCACCCCGCGGGTCCCGCGCGGCGAGCAGTTGCTCGGCGGCGCGGAAGTCGATGACATGAGTCTCCGGAGTGCTCCCCCCGGTCGAACCGCTGATTTCGGACACGGAAGAGTCCTTCCCTCGCTCGAGACGTTCAACGCCCTTTCCGCGTGGCCCTATTCCTGGCGGTCCGGTTCCTGGCGGTCCGGTTCCTGGCCGTCCGGCCGCTGCCGCCGGGCGCGGCGCGACAGGTCGGCCCAGACCTCCCGCACGCGCTGCCGGAGTTCCTCCAGCGGGACGTCGTTGTCGATCACGATGTCCGCGATGTCCCGGCGCTCCTCACGGGTCGCCTGCGCCGCCATCCGGGCGCGGGCGTCGTCCTCGGCCATGCCCCGCAACCGCACCAGCCGGTCCAGCCGGGTCCCCGGGCTCGCATCGACGACGACCACCACGTCGTACAGCGGTGCGAGCCCGTTCTCGGTGAGGAGGGGGACGTCGTGGACGACGACTGCGTCCTCGGCGGCTTCCTTCTCCAGCTCGCGGGAACGGGCGCCCACCAGCGGGTGCACGATCGCGTTCAGGGCGGCGAGCCGGTCGGGGTCGGCGAAGACGAGCGAGCCAAGTCGCGGGCGGTCCAGGCTGCCGTCCGGGGACAGCACCTCCTCGCCGAAGGCCTCCACGACGGCCGCGAGGCCGGGCGTGCCCGGCTCGACGACCTCGCGGGCGATGCGGTCCGCGTCGATCAGTACCGCCCCGCTCTCGACGAGCAGCCGCGACACCTCGCTCTTGCCGGCTCCGATGCCGCCGGTGAGGCCCACTTTCAGCATGGCGGAAGCCTAGGGGGTGCCCGGTGCGGGTCGGGCGGCCGCCGTCAGTTGTCGCCCTCCCGCTCGGCCAGGAACCGCTCGAACTCGCGCCCGATCTCGTCGGCGGACGGGATCTCGGCCGGCTCGGCGAGCATGTTGCCGCGGCTCTCGGAGCCGGCGGCGGCGTCGTACTGGTGCTCCAGCCCCTGGATCAGGGCCGTGAGTTCCTCGTCGCCCTCCCTGATCTGCCGGTCGATCTCGGTCTGCGTGCGGTGCGCCTCGGTGCGCAGGGAGTGCGCGACGGCCGGCAGGACCAGGCCCGTGGCGCCCGTGACGGCCTCCAGGACGGTCAGCGCGGCGTCCGGGTAGCCGGACCGGGCGATGTAGTGGGGGACGTGCGCGGCGACCCCGAGGACATCGTGCCCGGCCTCCATCAGGCGGTACTCGACGAGCGCTTCGGCGCTGCCGGGGACCTGGGCCTCCTCGAAGGGGCTGCGGTGGCCGGGGACCAGTTCGGTGCGGTTGCCGTGCGGGGTGAGGCCGACCGGGCGGGTGTGCGGGACGCCCATCGGGATGCCGTGGAAGTTCACCGAAAGGCGGACGCCGAGCCGCTCCACGATCTGCCGCACCGCCGCGGCGAACCGCTCCCACTCGATGTCGGGTTCGGGGCCGGACAGCAGCAGGAAGGGCGCTCCGGTGGCGTCCTGGACGATCCGCACCGTGATGTCCGGTTCCTCGTACCCGGTCCAGCGGTCGCGGCGGAAGGTGAGCAGCGGCCGGCGGGCCCGGTAGTCGACCAGCCGGTCGTGGTCGAAACGGGCCACGACCTGGTGGGGCAACGCGTCGAGGAGCCCGTCGACGATCTGGTCGCCGGTCTCGCCCGCGTCGATGTATCCGTCGAAGTGGTAGAGCATGACAAGTCCGGCCGAGTCCTGCGCGAGCGCCATGTCGACGACGGCCAGGCCCTTCGGCTCCCATGCGTACAAACCCTGCGGATCAAGCACTTGGACCGCTCCTCCTCGTGTTCGTACTCCCCAACGCCCTGCGGAGCGCGATCATTCCCGTCCGGGCCCGTGAACGCGAGGGTCCGGAGGGAACCGGAGGTGCGGCACTGCCCGGACAGGCCGAGGGCCCGCACCCTGGGGGTGCGGGCCCTCGGCCGTGAGCCGGTGCTCAGTGTGCGATCAGCTCTGGCCGCCGGCCAGCTTCTCGCGGAGCGCGGCCAGCGCCTCGTCCGAGGCCAGGGCGCCGGAGTTGTCGCCGCCCTCGGAGGAGTACGAACCACCGCCGGTCGCGGCCGGAGCAGCGGGCTCGTTGCCCTCGGCAGCGGCCTGGGCGTCCGCCTCGCGGGACTTGATGACCTGCGCCTGGTGCTGCTCGAAGCGGGTCTCCGCCTCGGCGTACTGACGCTCCCACTCCTCGCGCTGCTTGTCGAAGCCCTCGCGCCAGTCGTTGGTCTCGGGGTCGAAGCCCTCGGGGTAGATGTAGTTGCCCTGGTCGTCGTAGGACGCGGCCATGCCGTACAGGGTCGGGTCGAACTCGACGGCCGCCGGGTCGGCGCCGAAGGCCTCGTTGGCCTGCTTCAGCGAGAGGCTGATGCGACGGCGCTCGAGGTCGATGTCGATGACCTTGACGAAGATCTCGTCGTTGACCTGGACGACCTGCTCCGGGATCTCCACGTGGCGCTCGGCCAGCTCGGAGATGTGGACCAGGCCCTCGATGCCCTCGTCGACGCGGACGAACGCACCGAACGGCACCAGCTTCGTGACCTTGCCGGGCACGACCTGGCCGATCTGGTGGGTGCGGGCGAACTGCTGCCACGGGTCTTCCTGGGTCGCCTTCAGCGACAGGGAGACACGCTCGCGGTCCATGTCGACGTCGAGGACCTCGACGGTGACCTCCTGGCCGACCTCGACGACCTCGGAGGGGTGGTCGATGTGCTTCCAGGACAGCTCCGAGACGTGGACCAGACCGTCGACGCCACCCAGGTCCACGAAGGCACCGAAGTTGACGATCGAGGAGACCACACCGGAACGGACCTGACCCTTCTGCAGGGTCGTGAGGAACGTCTGGCGGACCTCGGACTGGGTCTGCTCGAGCCAGGCGCGGCGGGACAGGACCACGTTGTTGCGGTTCTTGTCCAGCTCGATGATCTTGGCCTCGAGCTCCTTGCCGACGTACGGCTGAAGGTCGCGCACCCGGCGCATCTCGACCAGGGAGGCCGGGAGGAAGCCGCGGAGGCCGATGTCGAGGATGAGGCCACCCTTGACGACCTCGATGACGGTACCGGTGACGATGCCGTCCTCTTCCTTGATCTTCTCGATGGTGCCCCAGGCGCGCTCGTACTGGGCGCGCTTCTTCGAGAGGATCAGGCGGCCTTCCTTGTCCTCCTTCTGGAGGACCAGGGCCTCGATCTCGTCGCCGACGGCGACGACCTCGTTCGGGTCGACGTCGTGCTTGATCGAGAGCTCGCGGCTCGGGATGACACCTTCGGTCTTGTAACCGATGTCGAGCAGGACCTCGTCCCGGTCGACCTTCACGATGACGCCGTCGACGATGTCGCCGTCGTTGAAGTACTTGATCGTCTCGTCGATCGCGGCGAGGAATGCTTCCTCGTTACCGATGTCGTTGACCGCTACCTGCGGGGTGGTGGCGGTGGTCTCGGTGCTGCTCGTCATGTGGGAAAGGGCTCCGGTACGGACATTGAAGTCGTAGGTACTGCTACGCCGGAGCCCGTTTCGCTCTGCAGAAGCCGGACAGCCTAGGAAGCGTCATTTCCGGACAACGAATACCGGATGACGCCTCGACAACCGAGGGGACATACAACAGATGCGAGCGCGACCTGCTACGTCTGAGGTGCGCAGGCCCGCAGCGCAACTTGTAGCATACGGGGGCAGCCGGGCAGGGTCAATGCGCGAAGCCGCACACCCGGGGCGGATCGCCACATTTCCGGCACAGAACCAGTCGTCCGAGGCCACGCAGGCCGCGAAGCGCCCTCCCGGAAGCCCCGGAAGAGGTTGGACGGAAGAGTACGACGAGGGAGCCCGTCATCCAAGAGTCCGCAGCCGCCGAACCCGCATCGACCCGGCCGCCGGCGCCGTCCGCGCCCCGGCCCGAACCGGAGGCCGCCCGGCGGGACGCCGGCGCCGCGGAGAGCGTCCGGGCCAACCGGGGCTGGTGGGACCGCAACGCCGACGAGTACCAGGTCGAGCACGGCACGTTCCTCGGGGACGACCGCTTCGTGTGGGGACCCGAGGGCCTGGACGAGGTGGAGGCGGAACTGCTCGGCCCACCGGAGCGACTGGCCGGCCGGGACGTGCTGGAGGTCGGCGCGGGCGCGGCGCAGTGCGCGCGCTGGCTCGCCGCCCAGGGTGCCCGGCCGGTCGCCCTGGATCTCTCCCACCGGCAGTTGCAGCACGCGCTGCGCATCGGCGGACCGCTGCCGCTGGTGTGCGCCGACGCCGGTGCACTGCCGTTCGCGGACGGCTCGTTCGACCTGGCCTGCTCGGCGTACGGGGCGCTGCCGTTCGTCGCCGACCCGCGGCGGGTGCTGCGGGAGGTGCGCCGGGTGGTGCGGCCGGGCGGCCGGTTCGTCTTCTCCGTGACGCACCCGCTGCGCTGGGCCTTCCCGGACGAGCCGGGCCCGGAGGGGCTGACCGTGTCCGCCTCCTACTTCGACCGCACGCCCTACGTGGAGCAGGACGACCGCGGCCGCGCGGTCTACGTCGAGCACCACCGCACGCTCGGCGACCGCGTCCGCGACGTGGTCGCCTCGGGGTGGCGGCTGGTGGACCTGGTCGAACCGGAGTGGCCGGAGTGGAACACCTCCGAATGGGGCGGCTGGTCGCCGCTGCGGGGCAGCCTGATCCCGGGAACGGCGATCTTCGTGTGCGAGCGGGACTGAGCGGGCCCGCGCCGGCGCTTCCGCCCGGCGTACGACACTAGGGGCGTGATCCGCCGAGACGCCATGGACGCCCTTCCCGTACGCACGGCCCTGCCCGAGCTCGCCGCCGCCCTGGACGGGCCCGGGACGGCCGTCCTCGTCGCCCCGCCCGGCACCGGCAAGACCACGCTGGTGCCGCTGTCGCTGGCGGGACTCGCGGACGGAGGTCCGGCGCGGCGGGTGGTGGTGGCCGAACCTCGGCGGATCGCCGCCCGGGCGGCGGCCCGGCGGATGGCCTGGCTGCTGGGCGAGGAGCCCGGCGAGAGCGTCGGGCACACGGTGCGCGGCGAGCGCGTGGTCGGGCGGCGCACGCGGGTGGAGGTGGTCACCACCGGCGTGCTGCTGCAGCGCCTGCAACGCGACCAGGAGCTCGCGGGCGTCGACACGGTGGTGCTCGACGAGTGCCACGAGCGGCATCTGGACGCGGACACCGCGGCGGCGTTCCTGTGGGACGTGCGCGAGACGCTCCGACCGGACCTGCGGCTGGTCGCGGCGTCGGCGACGACGGACGCCGCGGGCTGGTCGCGGCTGCTGGGCGGGGCGCCCGTCGTCGCGGCGGCGGGCGCGTCGCATCCGGTGGAGGTGGTGTGGGCACCGCCCGCCGGGCCGGTGCGGCCCGCGCACGGGATGCGGGTGGATCCCGCGCTGCTGGACCACGTGGCGTCGGTGGTGCGGCGGGCCCTGACCGAGCGGTCCGGCGACGTGCTCTGCTTCCTGCCGGGCGCCGGGGAGATCGCCCGGGTGGCGGGCCTGCTGGGGCACGCCGGCGGGGTGGACGTCCTCCAGGTGCACGGGCGTGCGCCGGCCTCGGTGCAGGACGCGGTGCTGGCGCCCGGGTCGCGGCGACGCGTGGTGCTGGCGACGGCCGTGGCCGAGTCGTCGTTGACTGTTCCCGGTGTACGGGTGGTCGTCGACTGCGGTCTGGCGCGCGAGCCGCGGGTGGACCACGCGCGCGGGCTGAGCGCGCTGACCACGGTCCGCGCCTCGCAGGCGGCGGGGCGGCAGCGGGCCGGCCGGGCCGGGCGTGAGGCACCGGGGGCGGTGTACCGGTGCTGGGCCGCATCGGAGGACGCCCGGCTGCCGCGCTTCCCCTCTCCGGAGATCAAGGTGGCCGACCTGACGGCCTTCGCGCTGCAGGCCGCCTGCTGGGGCGACCCGGACGCCTCCTCACTGGCGCTGCCCGATGCGCCGCCGGGCGGGGCGATGGCGGCGGCGCGGCAGGTGCTGTCGGCGATCGGCGCCGTGGACTCGGCGGGGCGCGCCACGGAACGCGGGAAGCACCTGGCCCGGCTCGGGCTGCACCCCAGGCTGGGGCGGGCGCTGCTGGACGCGGCGCGGTCGGTCGGCAGCGGGACCGCCGCGGAGGTGGTGGCACTGCTGAGCGAGGAGGCGCCGCGGGGATACGGGGACGACCTCGCGGGCGCGCTGCGGGCGGCCCGGCGCGGCGGCGACGCCTACGCCGCTCGGTGGCGGGCGGAGGTGCGGCGGCTGCGGAACGCGGCGGGCCGGTCCTCGCCCCCGGATGCCGACGGAACGCGTACGGACCGCGCGGAGGGCGGCGGCCGAGGGGCAGCCGGCGCGGGCCGGGACAGGGCGACAGCGGTCGGGGGCGGCGGCGCCGGACCGGTGGGGCGGGAGCACGGGGAGGACAGGGCCGTGGGCCTCGTCGCCGCCCTCGCCTTCCCGGAGCGGGTCGCCAGGGCCGACGGCGGGTCGTACCTCATGGTGTCGGGGACCCGTGCCGAACTGCCCGCCGGCTCACCGTTGCGCGGCGCGCCCTGGATCGCCGTCGCCGTGGCCGACCGGCCCGTCGGCCGGGGACACGCACGCGTGCAGCTCGCGGCGCCGGTGGACGAGGACATCGCCCGGCGGGCGGCCGGAGCGTTGCGGCACGAGGTGCGCGAGGTGCACTGGGCGGACGGCGATGTGATCGCGCGGGACGTCGAACGTCTGGGGGCGGTCGAGCTGGCGGCGCGGGCCCTGCGGGACGCCGATCCAGCCTCGGTGCGGGCCGCGCTGCTCGACGGGCTGCGACAGGAGGGGCCGGCTCTGCTGCGCTGGACGGGGGAGGCGCGGGGGCTGCGGCAGCGGCTCGCCTTCCTGCACCTGCACCTCGGTGAGCCCTGGCCCGAGGTGGGAGACGAGGCGCTGCACGCGCGTGCGGCGGAGTGGCTGGAGCCTGAGCTGGGCCGGGCCCGCCGCCGGGCCGATCTGGCCCGGATCGACGCCGGGCGGGCGCTGGCCCGGCTGCTTCCCTGGGCCTCGGGCGAGGGCGCCCGGCTGGACGAGCTGGCGCCGGAGCGGGTGACCGTGCCGAGCGGGTCGCGGATCCGGGTCGACTACTCGGACCCGGAACGGCCGGTGCTCGCGGTGAAGCTGCAGGAGATGTTCGGACTGCGCGAGTCGCCCGCCGTCGCGGGGGTGCCGCTGCTGGTGCACCTGCTCTCCCCCGCCGGGCGGCCTGCCGCCGTCACGGCCGACCTGGCCTCGTTCTGGCGGGACGGCTACCGGGCGGTGCGGGCCGAACTGCGCGGCCGCTATCCGAAGCACCCGTGGCCCGAGGACCCCGGCACGGCGGAACCGACCCGGCACACCAACGCCCGGCTGCGGGGCTGAGCCGCCCCGCGGCGGGCGTGCCGCGGGCGCTCACCGGCGAAGGGGCGCCCGCGGACGGCGGGTCAAGCGCCGGTGCCGCCCGACGCCGACGGACCGGGCGCGGCGGTCGGTTCCGACGAGGTGCCGGGGGACGGAGCGGAGGACGGCGACGGGCCGCCGGACGGTTCCCGCGCCGGGTCGCCCGACGGGTCCTGGGTGGGATCGCCCGACGGGTCCTGCGTCGCGTCCTTCTGGGCCACCGTCAGCTCGACGGTGAGAGTGGCGCCGCCGGTCGTGGTGATGCGCAGCAGGAAGGTGCCGGTGCTGTCGTCCGCGTACAGCTCGGGCAGCTTCAGCAGTCCGTCCGCGTCGGTGTACAGGTCCGTCAGGGTGCGTACCGGATCGCCGTCGGCGTCCTTGAAGTAGGGACCCTTGTCGTTCTCGGTGGTGCCCTGGTCGCTCCCGGAAGGGGTCTCGGTCTTTCCTCCGGACGCGTTCCGGTCGTCGCCGCCGGCGGACGGGTCGCCGGTGGCCTCGACGAGCGTGGCGGTGGCCCGGACCCGGTCCGCGGCGTCGCCCCGGTAGGTGGCCTTCACCTCGATCCGGTCGGCGAACTCGTCGCCCGGGGTGCAGGTGAGCGGGGTGTCGGTGGTCCGGACGAGGGTGTCGGCGGCACGCTCGGTGACGGTGGCCCGGTAGTCCAGGCCGGTCAGGGACCGTCCCACGACCGTGGCGCGGATCCGGACCTCGCCGGTCGTCTCGCCCGCCCGGAGCGCGGGGGCGGTGGCGACGCCGTCGCTGCCGGTGACGACGGTGGCGACGCTCTCCCCTCCAGCGAAGACGGTGTCGGTGGAGGCGTCGGCGTCCGTGGAGGCGTCGGCGTCGGTGGAGGCGTCGGCGTCGGTGGAGGCGTCGGCGAGGATGGTGAAGCGGACGCGGACCCTGCCCACGGCCTCGCCGGCCTCGGTCTCGGCGCGGGCGCGGATCCGCTCGCCGAACGCGTCGCCGGCCATCGCCGTGAGCGTGTCGGTGCCGGCGTCCGCCAGATGGTCCACCATCTCGGCCGGCGTCGGTTTGGTCGCGGCGGGCGGCGAAGCCGGAGTGGTCGGGGTCGTCGGGGTGCTGGGGACGGCCGGGGTGCTGGGGGTCGACGGCGTGCTGGGGGCCGACGGGGTCTGCGACGCCGGCGGGGTGGTGTCCGGCGTGGCCCCGCCGGTTCCGCCGGTCGTCGGACCGGGCTCGGCGGACGGCTTCGCGGTGGAACCGGAGCCGGCGGTGCGGTCGTCGCTGCGCTTGCCGGGCAGACTGCCGGTGCCGTCCGGGATCTCGTGGGTGCCCTTGCGGTAGTAGTGCAGCCACGACAGGACGGTGTCGAGGTACGCCTGCGAGTTGTTGTAGCTGAGGACCGCGCGGTGCAGGCCGGAATCGCTGGACATGTCCCAGTCGTAGCGGCACAGGTAGTGCCCGGCGGCCAGGGCGGCGTCGTAGACGTTGTTCGGGTCCTTCACGCCGTCGCCGTTGCCGTCGCGGCCCGCCCAGGCCCAGGTGGACGGAATGAACTGCATGGGGCCCACGGCGCGGTCGACCGTGCTGTCGCCGTCGTAGGCACCGCCGTCGGTGTCCGCGATGAACGCGAAGCCGTTGCCGTTCAGCTTGGGGCCGAGGATCTTGCCGATGGTGGTGCCGTGGGCGTCGACGCGACCGCCGCGGGCCTGACCCGACTCCACCTTGCCGATGGCGGCGAGCAGTTGCCAGGGCAGGTGGCAGCCCGGTTTGCTGACGGCGAGTTCGGCTGCGGCCTTCTTGTAGGCGTCGAGGACCGTCGCGGGGATGCCGGCCTCGGCGGCGGTGGCGGTGCCCGTGGCGCTCGGCGCGGTGCTGGCGCTCGGCGCGGGTTCGGGGCTGTTGAGCGGCGGCAGGTCCGTGTAGTACGGGGAGTCGCCGGTGGCGCCGCCGCCTTCGCGGTTCTGCTCCGGTGAGGGTTGGGCGTCGGTGGCGGGCTGCCTGCCGTCGCCGTCGTTCGTCGCTCCCGGAGCCTGGGATGCGGAGAGCGCCGCGACCGCCGCCGCGGCCACGGCGGTGGTGACCGCTCCCTTCCGCAGCCGCCTGCCGAATTGCGCCGCCATAGCGTGAACCCCTCCCGTGGACGCCGAGCGTCCGTCTTCGTCTGCCCTGCCCGGCGTGCCGCGGGGCGGGCCGGCCCGTGTGGCTCGCGAGGCTCACCGCGCGCGGTGAGCCCGCTCGCCTCCGGTGTGACGATCGGCCCGCCGCAGTGGTTGCCCCGGTGGTGCGTGTGTCCGGTTTTGTGCGCGGTGCTCCGCACGGTTGCCGGGGCGGCTCTGGCACGGACGGCGCCGTCCGCCTCACGGGGTCTTCCGTGCTCCGGTACCGCGCCGAGGTGACACTACGGCAACTTCCTTTGCGCGGACACCTGTTCATGACCGATTTTCACCGGTTGGTCATGGGTCGCGGTCGAGGAACCGCGGGGTGCCCCACGGACACGGTGCTCACCGGCCGGACGGTCCGGTCGTCTCGCGTCACCCGTCGAGCCGCGCCGACATCGGGCGGACCGAGCGGCGTTCCCGGCCGCCGGAGCATGGGCCGCCGGAGCACGGCCGGCCGGGGCACGGGAAGCCGGGCACGGGGCGGGGCACGGGAAGCCGGGCACGGGGCGGGGCACGGGAAGCCGGGCACGGGGCGGGGCACGGGAAGCCGGGCACGGGGCGGGGCACGGGAAGCCGGGGCGGACGCACCGCCGAACCGGCAACTGCGGTACCGCGGTGCGTCGGTGGCCGCGCCCGCCGCCGTACCCCTTCGACGGCGTGCTTCGGAGCGGGCGCCACCTCGCGCTCGGACTCCCGCCGTGGACGGCGGAGGGCCGGGCGCGGCAGGGCGCCGCGCGGGGCGGGGAACGTCAGCCCCGCGTCCCCGGGGGGCCGTCCGCGCGTTCGCCGACGCGGGGCGCGGCCGAGGCCGCCGTCGCGACGAACACGGTGAAGGTGCGGGTACGGCGGGGTCTCGGCAGGCGGGCCAGCAGCAGGGCGAGATAGCCGAGGCCGAGGTCCGCCCAGGTGCGCCATCGGGTCCCGTCCGGCATGCGTACGGCGCTTCGGCTGCGGCGGGCCAGGCCGCGGCCGAGTCCTGCGGCCGCCCGGCGCAGGGCCTCGGTGCGACTGTGCGGGACGCGTGCGGTTGCGGCGCCCGCCGCGAACGGCGGTACGGCGCAGGGCGCCCCGGACGGGGCCGCCTCGGCGCCGGACCGGGCCGGTGCCGATGTCTGGGCCTGAGCTCGTGCCGTCCGGCCGTGGAGCGTGCGTATACCCATGCCCGCATCCTGACGGCGGGGACGGCGGGGGGCTTTCCCGCGGGGTCCAGGCGAGTGACGGTGCCCGGAGAGCGGGCCGCGGGCGAGCGGCGCTGACGTGCCGGTGGGGTCGGCGCACGTCCGGCACGCACGTCCGGCAGGTACGTCCGGCCGGTACGTCCGACGGGTACGTCCGGCGTCGAAGCTGTTGCGGTCGGTCCGGGCCCGGTACGGCACGGTCGGTGCGTGCTTCGGGCGCCCGAGGAGGTGGGTGGGGACGGGACGGTCGGGGAGGGGAGTGACCGGGGCGGCTCGGGAAGCGGCGCGGCACTCACGCACCGGCGACGGGAACAGCCGGGCCGGGGCACGGGTACGGCGTCCGGGTGTCGGGGTTGGCGGGTGCGGCCGGGCCGGTGCCGGGCGCGCACCGGGGC
>NZ_JBJZOJ010000043.1:0-64694 GCF_047200655.1 Streptomyces sp. MS06 | reverse complement strand
ACCGCTTTGCCTCGCAGTACCTCGATGGCCTCCACGATGCCCGGCACCATGACGTCGGGCTCGCGAAGGCCATCGGCCCATTCACGGCCATTGGCCACCCAAAGTGTCCGCAGTCCCGCCGCCCTCGCCCCACCCATATCCGTCTCGGGGTTGTCACCGACCATCCACCCACCAGCACTGAGCGACGCGCCGCACTCCGCCGCCGCAGCCTCGAAGAGACAGCGCTCCGGCTTCCGCACTCCTACCTCACCCGAGACACAGATGCCGTCGAAGAGCGGGGCCAGACCGGTCGCAGCGAGCTTGGCTCGCTGGATATCCCCCGCGCCGTTCGTCGCGATGCCGATAGTCCACCCCTCGCTGCGGAGCCCTTCGAGCCCTTCCCGGGCCCTGGGGAAACAGCGCACCGACCGCGCGAGGCCATCGACGTACTCGTGCCACAGGTCGCCCGGGTCGTCGCTGAGACCGAGGGCCGCCCCCAAGCCCACGAAATCCTCAGGGTGAGCCCGCTCTCGGAGCCGATCGCAGATGACAGCCTCCGCCTCCAGGGACAGGGAGCGTGACTGCACGAAACCACGAGCCCATTGCTCAATGCCCGCGCTGCGGTCGATCAGGGTGTTGTCGAGGTCGAAGAGTGCCAGCACAAGGCGACGCTACGCGAGCTGCGTAGGCACCTCACTCCCCTTCCAGGAAGTGCCCACGGCGGGTCAAAGAGGGGGCTGAGCGTTCGCTGAGACAAGCGGAGCTGGGACCGGCCCCAGCCGCGACCGGCTCCCTCCGTGTTGCCTTAGCCGCTGTGCCTACGCCATCGGCAGCCGATCCGCTCACCTGACGCCTGACACATCGTTAAAGTGTCGATCTAGGCATCGACGCGGCAGGGAGCAGGCCAGTGACGGAGCAGGACCTCGACGAGCCCGGATTCGACCAGGAGTCCGACCTCAAGCACCTCAACGTCAAGGAGCTTTCCGAAGACGAGGTCATCAGCCAGATCGACGAGTACGAGATCGTCGCATCACCCAACGATTTCAACACCAAGACGATCAATAGCTTCATCGAAGAAGGCGCGATCAAGATCCCCCCTTTCCAGCGGAATTACGTCTGGGACCGAAAGAGGGCATCAAAGCTAATCGAATCACTCATCCTCGGACTCCCAGTCCCGCAAGTATTCCTTTACGAGGAAGGGAATAATGACTTCCTTGTGATTGATGGTCAACAAAGACTGATGACCGTATTCTTTTTCGCCAAAGAGAGGTTTCCGCGCAAAGACAAGCGGAGCACCATCCGCAAACTCTTCAATGCGGAGGGCGGAATCTCTGAGGAATTCCTCCAAGATGACGAATATTTCGAGAACTTCAAGCTCAGCCTTCCGAGCCTCCCAGGCGAGAAGAAGAACAAGTTCGCAGGGCGGACCTACTCGACACTTGCCGAGTTCAAGCGCCAGTTCGACCTACGGACAATCCGGAATGTGATCGTAAAACAAGTAAGTCCTGCGAATGACGACTCGGCCATGTTCGAAATGTTCAACCGATTGAACACTGGGGGCGTCAACCTCAATCCTCAGGAAATCCGAGCAAGCTTGTACCATTCGCAGTTCTTCCAGGGCATCTTCAGCCTAAACGAAAACGTAAAATGGCGTGAACTCCTCGGATCTTCGGAGCCGGATTCCCGCATGAAGGATATGGAGATCATCCTCCGTAGCCTTTCCTTGCGTGAGGGGACAGCCGGTTACGCCGGTTCCATGACAGGTTTCGTCAACCGCTTCTGCAAGAAATCAAAGAAGTTCGGGCCCGAGAAAATCAAGCAAACCGCAGATGAATGGTCCTGGTTCATGGGATTGAACCGTGACTGTGCTCGAAGCACGTATCAGGCAGGGTCCGCCCGCTTCAGCCCTCTGCTCTTCGAAGCCATCTATGTGGCCGCACTGAACCTCAAAGAAGAGGGGGTGGAAGTCCCACACCTCCGGCCTGAGTGGATTGAGCGCATCGGAAAAAGCAAGCGCTTCAGCCAGTACACGCAAGAGGGGTCCACCAAAACGGCTAACGTGAAGGGAAGGCTAACCGAAACTCAACAGCTCCTTAGCGAACTCATTGGCAATGCCTCATGAGCAGGGTCGCAAGGATGTACGCCGACCACCGCGGCGTTCTCGACTACCTCAGCGACCAACAACAGGCATCTCACCACGCCACTCTGCAGATCACCTTGCCTAAGGTGCTCCTCCTAGCCGCCGCCAGTGAATTCGAAGACAGGGTGTGCCAGGCACTCAGGGATCACATTGCCGAAAACACCCTAGACTCGAAGATTGTCGACCTGGTGGACCAAAGCGCAATTCGCAGAAAATATCACACACTCTTCAATTGGGACACAAGAAACGCAGGACAGTTCTGGTCCCTTTTCGGCCCCGAGTTCAAAGCAGGGATGAAGCAATATTGCCGCGACGACCCGGACTTAACTCGCTATATCAGCGCCTTTATGGAGCTCGGCTCGCTCCGCAACAACATGGTTCACAACAACTATGCGAGCTTCGTCCTAGATAAGACCCTGGCTGAAGTTTACGAGCTTTACGAACTCGGTGACGTGTTCGTTAAGCAAATTCCCGAGTTACTGAAGCTTTCTTTCAAGCAGACCGAAGAGTGAAAGACCTAAGCGGGCTCGCCCCGGCACAGCGGCACCGGGCCCGACACCCGTCGCTTTCCGGTCTTTCCTGGGGAATCAGACTGCGAATTGGCTGATCAGTGCGAAATCGCTCCCGTGGTGCCAGTCTTCGGCCTAGTCTTCGGACATGCGTAGAGGAGCGATCACTCGGGAGTCTGTGCTCAAGGCCGTTGCTGAGCACGATGAGGCGGGACGCGAGGCTTTCCTGTCGAAGTACGGCTTCGGTGAGGCCCGCTCGTATGTCCTGGTCCACAAGGGGCGGGAGTACGACTCAAAGGCCATAGCCGGAGTGGCACACAAGTGGGACCAGAGGCGGGCGCTGGCTGCTGATGAGTTCAGTGGGGGCAAGGACCATGCAGCCGCTTGGTTGAAGCGTCTGGGCTTCCAAATCAGAGCGGTCAAGAATCCCGACTGGGCACGCGACGAGGTCATCCTTGCCTGCGATCTGGTCATGGGAAACGGCTGGAAGGGTCTGGACGTACAGGACCGCCGGGTAATCGAACTGTCTGCTTTGCTTCAGCTGCTACCTCTTCATGCTGACGCTGACCGCAACGACAAGTTTCGTAACCCCAATGGGGTGGCCCGCAAGACGTTTGACATAGCTACCCGGCACCCTGACTACCGCGGCAAGCCCACAAACGGTGGCGCCTTGGATGTGGAAGTCCTCCACGAGTTCCTTGCCCGGCCGGGTGAGATGACCGAGGTGGCCCGCCTCCTCCGGCAAGGCATCAGCACTGGCGAGCTTCAGGACCTCGCTCAGGCTGACGACGAGGAGCTTGACGACGACTTCAGCGCGCCCGAAGGGCGGTTGCTGTTGCGCCGGCATCGGGCGCGGGAACGAAACAAGGGGTTGCGTAAGAAGAAGATCGCCTCTGTCCTCCGGAAGGGCGGCAGCCTCGCGTGCGAGGCATGCAATTTCGACTTCGAGGAGGTCTACGGCGAGCGCGGAGCCGGTTATGTCGAGTGCCATCACGTCGTGCCTCTGCACAAGGCCGGCGAAGGGACAACCAAGCTCAGCGATCTCGCACTCATCTGCGCGAACTGCCATCGCATGATCCATCGCCGCGCGCCCTGGCCCACTCCTGCCGAGCTGGGGAGCGCCATCACGCACCGCCGCCAATCACGGCTTAGTGGTACCACCGTCGGGAAGCAGCCTGGCGAGGCTGCGGCAAGTTCCGACATGCAGGAGGGCCAGCGGTGACGGATCCAGCAGACCCAGTGTTGCTCTTCGACGAGGACGGCCGCATGTTCATCCTGCATGAGCCGGCCCTGGCTGATGACCTGATCGAGTCAGTGGACGAGTTCTTCGAGGGCTACGACGGTCTCGGCCGCCCCGTCCGTGCGTACGGAGAGCCTGGGCGCGTTGCTCTGGCTTTGGCAGCCGCGGAACCACAGGACAACGAGCTGCGTGCACGAGTCGAGCGCTACTACCTTGTCTTCGCGGCCCGGCATCCCACTCGCATCCCTCCCCAGGAAGCCGACCTCCCGACTTTCATTCGCGCCGTGGCGGAAGACTGGATCGAGGAGTAGGTCGCCCTGGAGAAAACCTGGAGATGATCTTGTGGTTGAGACCTCCGGGCGCTATCGGAAACCAACGCATCCCAACGCCGTGACCTGCACCTTTGACATGGTCCGCTGGTCGGCGATCTTCCAGGGCCTAATTCGGGACGAAGAGGTCGTGGGTTCAAATCCCGCCACCCCGACAGCTGAAACACCAGGTGAGGCACCTAGGAACGTTCCTAGGTGCCTCACCTGTTTCTGCGTGCGTGTCTATCTGCGTGGCTAACGCTCCGGGGCCCGCTTGTACCCGCTTGTAGATGCCGTCCGTGATCACGGCGCCGGTCTGGATCACGGACCGGATCTGCTTCGGGTAGACCTCCTCGGTGACCGCCGTTTCGGAGTGCCCGACGAGCCGGGAGTTCTCCTCCAGCGGCACGCCCCGGTTGGAGAGCAGCGACACGAAGCTGTGCCGGAACTCTCGGGGAGTCCATTCGTCGGTGTTGAGACCGTCGACGGCCTTGGGCGCCTGACGGAAGGCCCGCCGAACGTTGGGCGCATCGAGCGGCTTGCCCACGGCCGACAAGAAGACGAGCCCGCGTTCCTCCCATACCGGGCTCTGCGCTACACCGAACACTCGCAAAGGAGACCGCCGTGGCCTCGGTCGGCTCCAATTGAGCGCGAAGGCGGGCGATGCCCACGGGGAATGCGGTTCTGAGTCGATTGCGGTTGCTGCAGCGCGCTGCAGTGCCGCCTGCAGCCGTACTGGGCCGGTGTCCGGCCGGTACGATGCGCAGGCTTGGCGGTGGCCGCCACGCGTTGGGGGAGGGACGATGAGGATCAAGGACCCGGAGTACCGGGCAGCGGTGGAAGCGGCTGTGGAGATCCTGCGGAAGTGGGCCCGGCAGGGACAGACCATCACGTACGGGGAGCTGAGCGCCGAGTTGGCGGCACAGGGCTTCGACTCCATCCCGCCTCACCGCGGGGTCATGACCTACCTGCTCAAGGATGTCTGCCTTCACCGCAACGAGGACGGGCGAGCACCGATGCTCTCGGCGATCGTGGTGAACAAGGCCAGCCGAGAGCCATCCGACCAGTTTTCCGGCCTTGCCAGGAGCCTGCCCTTCTCCCGGTCGGCGAACTGGAGCTGGCAGGACGAGCAACAGCAGGTATTCGCTCAGCATCGCGAAGAATGACGTCGGCCCCGGACACTCGCCCAACCCCCACCGGTCTCCACCACGTCGCCAATGCCGTCGGCGCTCTGCCTTCTTGGACCGGACTGCCACAGATCGCACAGAGGCCAAGCGAGGACAGGGGGCGGCCGAAGGGTCGTCGAGGCGCTTCTCCTGTTGTGGCTTCGAATGCGGGGAGTCATCAACGGGATCGCCGTTCAGCAGACCGCCAACTGGCCGGCGTCGCCGTCGCTTGTCACACCCGTTGAGACTCCACCGACCGCGCTCCCGCGCAAGCCGTTCCTGAACGGCGGGTGTACAGGATGTCACTCAGAAGTTGTTCCCCGGGTGGTGCCGGGGGGTCAGGGGCCCGGCCGTGGCTTCGAGGTCCGAGCGCAGCATAGGGCGCGTTTCCTCCGTGAAGGAGGGCACGTATGGCCACATGACCGTTTGCCGGGTCCATGTCTCGGGGGTCACGGCCCATACGACACCGTTCCGGTCTGTGACCTGCGGCCAGAAGTACGTGTGACCGTGGTCCACGTTCACGCGCAGGCGTGCTACGAGTTCGCTGGGGATCGGGGTGGTCCGAGGCTGCGGTGGGTTCCAGCCCGGAAGCGGACCCCGGAATCCGACGCCCTGTCGGCGGCGAAGCAGGATCACCTCGATCACGGCGGTGACGGTGACGCCGACGGGGCCGGCGAACAGGGCCACGAAATAGGCTGGAGGCGGGTCGGCGTGGGGGGAGTCGTAGGCGAAGTCGACGAAGAAGGCGTGGCCCACGGCGGTCAGCCAGGCGAGCGGGACGCAGGCAAGGGGACGGACGAGGGGGTGGCCGCCCACGCTGAAGGTGTTGCGGTGGATCAGGTAGAGGGCTGAGCCGAAGAACACCGTGAGCCAAGGACCGACGATCAGTGAGACGAGCAGTGCGGTGACCGACTGCGGAGAGTAGTTGTCCCCGCCGTGTGTGGCCCCGTACGCGAAGAGGCCGCAGAACGCAGCCGTGATGAGTGCGGTCGCCAGTGGGCGGGCGGCCAGCCGGGCGACCGTCCCTCTCGTGCCGGGGCGGGCCAGGGCGACGAGCGCCACACAGGCCAGGAGCAGCGACACCGGTCCGGTGCCCAGCATCAGGAGACTGTCACTGAACGCATCGCCGATCAGGTCGTTCATGCCGGTTCCGGTTGCCATCCGGATGACGAACACGAGGAGGCCGAGGCCCAGCAGTGCGCGCGGTAACAGCAGCCGCTCGATGACGGGATCGACCGCACGCTCGGCGAGGGCCGTCGCGACCGGCTGAGCAAGCCTCCCGGACAGGCCTCCCGCACCGGCGAGCCCCACGACATCGGCGGCGGTGAACCTGAATATACGGAACGGCCCGTAGATGCGACGGGCCAGCCGCCACGGGAGGAACACGTCGAGCACCCAGGCGGCGGGTCCAGTCGCCTGCCGCGGTACAGCGTTGCGGTACGGCGGCCGGTCGTAGACGTTGGCGGTTGTCACGATGGCGTTCCCCCCACCCGGATCTTGACCGCAGGCCGCCGCCATGATGTCAGACCACCGCCACCGACCTGAATGCGTTTTGTGTTGGGCGAGCGAAGCGCGGTCACGTCCCGCGTCCAGCACCTCGGCGCCGCCGACGGAGGTACTGCACAGCATTCTGACTGTTCGTCAGATCGATTGAGCAGAGGCCCACCGGGTCGCCGGCATACGCCGATGAGCCGTCCCCGGCTCGTGCAGGGGAGGCGTCGCCGGGCATAGCTACGATCACGGTCATGGACTGGCTGGAGCGTGCCGCGAAGTTGAGGCAGTGGAGTCGGGACGGGGTGCGGGCGCCGCACAAACCGTTGCTGCTGCTGTACGCGCTGGGGCGTTTTCAGGCGGATGCCGCGGACGAGTTGCCGTACAGCGCGGTGGAGGCGGACCTGAAGCAACTGCTGGTGGAGTACGGTCCGTCGCGCGGAACCACGCCTGCCTATCCCTTCCACCATCTGGTCAGCGACGGGGTGTGGGAGGTGCGGACCGCGCACGGTGTCGGCAGCCCGGGTACCGGAGTGCGGGAACTACGAGCCAGCCGGGCCACCGGGCGGCTGGCGCCGGACCTTCAGCTGGCGCTGCGGCGGGAACCGTCGCTGCTGGGTCGCATGGCGAGGGTGCTGCTGGATCTGCACTTCCCGACGTCGCTGCACCGGGACCTGTGCGACGCGGTGGGCCTGGAACCGGAACTGGCGGAGACCGGCGCTCTCGCGGCGCCTGCGAGGCGGCAGCGGGACCGTCGGATGCGGGAGATGGTGCTGACCGCGTACGAGTACCAGTGCGCCTTCTGCGGCTACGACGGCGTGATCGGTACGGCGCCCGTCGGGTTGGAGGCCGCGCACGTGCGCTGGTGGGCGTTCGGCGGTCCGGACGAGGTCGACAACGGACTGTGCCTGTGCTCGCTGCACCACAAACTCCTCGACAAGGGCGTCCTCGGCGTGGGCGACGGCCACCGCATCCTGGTCTCGCAGCAGTTCATCGGTCGCAGCCGGACGGCCCACGAGCATGTGACAGCACTCGCGGGCCGTCCGCTCACAGGCCCGCAACCCGGCATCCCGCCCGTTGCGGCAGCCCACCGGTCCTGGCACACCGGCCAGGTCTTCCGAGGCGGCCCGCGCCCGGCCGCCGCCTGACCCGAGATCCGCAGAACCGATTGAGACCGGCGCTGATCTGTAGTTTTCGGCGGTGGATCGGCTGCACCGCGAAGCGTGTCGCTTCGTGCGATGCGCCGCCGACGACGAAACAGGGTCGCGCAGGACGCTCCCAGGGAGCGTGACATCGGACAACATCGACCAAGCGTGCGAACGGCAGCGCTGAAGCGGATTATCGTTCTTCCCGATAGGAACATCGCGAGAACGGACAACTGCACACATGAGGCGCTCCCTGAAGTCGGCCGCCGGACTCGTCTGCCTGCTCGGCCTGGCCGCCACGGGCTGCTCGTCGGGCACGGGCGAGCCGCACGCCTCCGGCAGCGGAACAACGGCGGCGTCCCCGACCCCCGCGTCATCGGCCCGTTTCGCGCCCTACGTCAGCGCCACCACCCCCTCGGACACCGACTCGACCGGCTCACCCTCCACCTACAACCTGGAGTTCGTTCTGTCGGACGGCACTGCGTGCAGACCCACCTGGAGCGGCACCTTCGCCATCGACAACGCCGCGGTGGAGGACCGCATAGCGGCGCTCACCGCATCCGGTTCCCAGGTGCGCGTGTCCTTCGGCGGGGCGAACGGCACGGGACTCGCCCGGACCTGCGACAGCGCCTCCGCCCTCGCGAAGGCCTACGGGGAGGCGCTGGACGCGGCCGACGGCAACCAGGCCGACTTCGACATCGAGGGGGGCGCGCTGAGCGACCCCGCCTCTGTCGCCCTTCGCTCCGAGGCCATCGCCCTGCTCCAGAAGGAACGCACCGGCCTCAGGGTGTCGTTCACCCTTCCCGTCATGCCCGAGGGACTGGGCCGGGACGCGCTGGACGTCCTGGACTCCGCGCGCAGGAGCGGCGTCACGGTGTCCAGCGTCAACATCATGGCCATGAACTACGGCACCTCCTACACCGGCGACATGGGCGACTACGCGCTGTCCGCCGCCACGGCCGCCCACGACCAGGTGGGGAAGGCCTTCGCGCTGTCCTCCGCCGACGCCTGGCACGGCCTGTCGCTGACGGCGATGATCGGCGTCAACGACGTGGCCGGCGAGACCTTCACGCTGTCCGACGCGGCCGAGGTCCGGAGGTTCGCCGAAGCCAAGGGGCTGGGCGGGCTGTCGATGTGGGCCGCGTTCCGTGATCGTCCGTGCGACGGCGGCGCGGACACCGGAGGGGCGCGGTCGGACTGCAGCGGGGTGCAGCAGGGGGCCGGCGACTTCGCGACCGCCCTGGCGGGCTGACACCCGGCACCCCGGCACCCCGGTCCGCCGGCCCGTCGGCCCGCCGGTGCTCCGACCGCGAAGGTTCGCCGGGTTCGCGATCCCGGCGATCGGATGTGCGGTGGCGTCCGGGGCGGGCGACGGACCGCGCCACGGCCCCGAGTCCACCCCCGCGGCCACCGCATGCCCGATGCGGCCGATGCGGCCGATGCGGCCGGTGCGGCCGGCGGCGCCCGCAGCGTACGGGGCGTGTGCTCCCGCGGGCCGGCCGGCGCGGGCCGAGGAACCCGGCGGGGAGCGACCGCCTCCAGCCCGGCGCCCTGGGCGAGGGGGAGTCGCGCGACGCGCTCCTGCTCAGTGCCATGGCTCTCGAGCAGTTGCTCGAGCTCTCCGTGGAGGCGGACACGCCCGAGGACCACGAACTCGGCCTGGGAGAGGACAGCCTGAAGGTCTACCAGGCCACCGGGATGGTCGCCGCTCAGCTGGACGTGGGAGTCGAGGAGGCGTTCTCGCGTCTGCGCGGCCGCGCCTTCAGCGAGGACCTGACCATCTCCACCGTGGCCGCGCGGGTGCTGGACGGAACAGTGGTGTTCATCCCCTCCGGGGACGAGGGCACCCGCCCCGACTCCGGGCACGACGAGGAACGGTGAGGGGCACCACTCCATGTCCAGCGAAGAAGCGCTCATCACCGCGTTCGTCGACCTCGCGGACACGCTGGTCGAGGACTTCGACGTCATCGAGTTCCTGAACCGTCTGGCCGGACACAGCGTGGCACTGCTCGACGTCGACGCGGCCGGCATCCTCCTGACCAATCCCCAGGGGCGCCTCCACCTGATCGCCGCGTCCAGCGAGAAGGCCCGGCTCCTGGAGCTCCTCCAGCTCCAGGGCTACCAGGGGCCGTGCGTGGCCTGCTACACGGAGGGACGGCGGGTCGACTACGACGACGCCGATCCCGGTGCTCCCGCCGAGGCGCTGCCCTGGCCGCGCTTCGCGAAGGCGGCGCGGCAGGAGGGCTTCCACAGCGTGTGCGCTCTGCCGATGCGGCACAACGGGCAGGTCATCGGCGCTCTGAACCTCTTCCGCGCGGAACCGGGCGTCCTGGACGACCGGAACGCGATGCTCGGTCAGGCCCTGGCGGACATCGCCACGATCGGCATCCTGCAGGAACGTGCCTCCCGTAGGCGTGAGATCCTCGCCCAGCAGCTCCAGCACGCGCTGGACAGCCGCGTCATCATCGAACAGGCCAAGGGCTTCCTCGCCCACCGCCTGCAGGTCTCCCTCGACGGGGCCTTCAACGCGTTGCGCACCGTGGCGCGCAACGACAACCGCAAGCTGGTCGACGTGGCCCTCCAGGTGGTCACGGCTCCCGACACGGTCCTGCCCCGCCGGCCCATGGCAGAGCCGTCCGGGGAGGAGAAACGCGAGGGACGCCGGTCGCCGTGACCGGCGTCCCCCGCGTTTCGGGGCGACAGCCGCATTCCGAGGGGTAGATCGCACAGCCCGCAGTTGTCGTCATTTCCACCCGAAGCGGTCCACATGACGGGTAAATTGCCTGGTGAAGGGATCGGTCGCCGCGGTGACCGATCCCGCACGAGGTGCCGCCCCAGACCCCGGCGGACATAGGGACCGAAGCCTTGCCGCGGCCAGGAGTCACTCAGTGCACCTTCACTCTGTATGCACCGTACATATCGACCATGTCCTCGTCTCCGTCTCCGGAGAGGCGGACATCGCCACCGCCCCCTTGCTGCGCCGGGCGCTCGACACGGCTCTCCGGTACGCGCACGAGTACTCGGTCGTCGTGGACCTGTGCGGTGTCGGTTTCATGGACAGCAGCGGTGTGCAACCGCTCGTCGAGGTCGACCAGCGCCTGCATGCGCGGCGCAAGCGGCTCTGGCTCGCCTGCCCGCACCCGCGGACCGGCCGCATGCTTCGCCTGCTCAAACTGGAGGACTACTTCCCGGTCCTCCCCCTCACGGTGCCGGTGCCCCGCTGCGGGGAATTCGATCGTGGCCGGTCCCGGCACGACGGCCGGGAACACGCCGTCGACGGAGATACAGAGGCGTCGCCGCCCGGCGGATCGCGACGGGGGCGTCGGGGAACCTCGTCGAGGGACGTAGTGCTTCCGGGGGCGAGGTGGGTCGGGTCGGACGGACCGTGGTGTGATCTCTCGGTACGACCGGCACGACAGTGAAGGAGCGACCCCGGAATGGTGTTCAAGCGGCTGCTCGGAGGCCTCGGCGGTCCCTCGGTGGACACGGTTCTGGACGGGGACTCCGTACCGCCGGGCGGTGTGCTGTCGGGGCAGGTGCGCCTGCGAGGCGGCGGGGCGGCCGTGGACGTGGACCACATCGCGCTCGAGCTGGTCGCCCGGGTCGAGGCGGATCAGGGGGCCGGTCGCGAGGGCGGGGAGAACGGGTCCGCCCGCGGGGCCGGGGAGAGCGGGGGGCTCGTCGCCTTCGAACGATTCACGATCGGCGGCGGGTTCCGGCTCGGCGAGGAGGAACTGCGGAGCGTGCCGTTCGAGGTGTCCCTGCCGTGGGAGGCGCCGGTGACGGAGCTGCACGGTCGGTCGCTCGGCGTCGCGCTCGGCGTGCGCACCGAGTTGGCGGCGGCCGGCGAAGTGGACCGGAGCGAGTTGGATCCGCTGGCGGTGCGTCCGCTGGCGGTACAGGAGGCGGTGCTCGACGCTCTCGGCCGGATCGGCTTCGATTTCCGGTCGGCCGATCTGGAGCACGGCCGGATCGGCGGTACAAGTCAACGGCTCCCCTTCCGGCAGGAGGTCGAATTGGCGCCGGCCCCGCAGTACGCGCACCAGGTCGACGAGGTCGAGCTGACCTTCCTCGCCGGCCCGACCGGGGTGGAGGTCGTCCTGGAGGCCGACAAGCGCGGCGGTTCCTGCTCCGAGGGCGACGACGCGCTGGCCCGCTTCACCGTCGGCCACCACCACACGGGGGACTGGTCCACCGAGGTCGACGGCTGGGTGCGGCAACTGGTGGAGCACCGGGCCGCCTACGGCACCCGGATGGCCTACGACGGCCACGACGACGTCTTCTTCGCGGAGCCGCGAGGTGAGGTGCCGGCGGGAGAGGACGAGACCCGGGCGAGGGCGCAGGAGCGGCACGGGCGCTGACGGGGTGTCGGAGGGGGCGGCTCGCGGCGGGTGGCGGGGGCGGCACCCCTCGGAGCGGGCACAGGGGTACGGCGCGGCGGGCCGCGGGCGGGGGAGCCGGTCCGACTGCAGGAACGTTGCCGGGCGTTGTCGGGCGCGCCTGCCGGGCGTTGCCGGGCGCGCCTGCCGGCGTGGTGAGGGGCGTCGCTGGCGAGGGTGACAGGGGGTGATGGCTGGAACTTATCCGGCAGTCCGCTAGTTTCCACGGTGCTGCAGTAATCAACGGCCGTTCGCCGTCGGGGCGGACCGGCCTTCTACTCGATCGTGGGGAGTTCTCATGGCCCTGTGGGACCGCGTCAAGGAATCCGCATCGCAGATGCAGACCCAGCTCGTGGCGAAGAAGAACGACCTCAAGAGCGGCGCCTTCCGCGACGCCAGTATGGCGATGTGCGCGCTGGTCGCTGCCGCCGACGGCACCGTCGACCCCTCCGAGCGTCAGCGGGTGGCCCAGCTCATCTCCACCAACGAGGTGTTGCAGAACTTCGACGCGGACGACCTGCGCCGCCGCTTCGAGGACAACCTGAACAAGCTCGCCACCGACTTCGCCTTCGGCAAGGTCAGCGTGCTCCAGGAGGTCGCCAAGGCCAAGAAGAAGCCTGCCGAGGCGCGTGCCGTCATCCAGATCGGCGTCGTCATCGGCGGTGCCGACGGCAACTTCGACAAGGACGAGCAGGCCGTCGTCCGGGAGGCCTGCTTCACGCTGGGTCTGCCGCCGCACGAGTTCGATCTCTGAGCCGGACGCCCTGACCGTCGCGGCCGCGCCCCCACCGTTCGGGGCCGGGCCTCCCGGGCTGTGGTGCGCTTCGGCGGCAGGCGCGGTGGCGGGGCCGTACCCCGCCCGGTGCTCCTCGCGTCCGTGACGGAGGTGACGCGGTGGGTGGGCGGGCGGAGCCGCCGGAGAAGGCGGGCGGGGAGGGGAGCGTGTCGGTGCCGGGGGCGGACTCGGCCCGGACCAGCAGGACCGGGCAGGGGGCGTGGTCGGCGACGAAGCGTCCGGCCGGGCCGAGACTGCGCGGTCCGAGGTGAGCGGGATCGCCGTCGCGGGCGAGGATCAGCAGGTCGGCTCCGGCGGCTGCGGCGGCTGCGGTGACGACCTCTCGTTCGACCCGGCCTGTGCGTTCGGTACGGGTGCCGGGGCGGCCCAGCCGCTCGGGGGCGGCGCGGAGGATCTGCTCGGCGGAGCCGGCCGCGAGGTACTCCCACCGGCTGCCGGGATCGCGTTCCGGACGGCCGCGGCCGAGGAGACCGGCGAACGCTCCGTGCGCGGCGCCCGGCACCCGGCGCCCTCGCGGTGGTACGCCGCCGGAGCAGGGGCCGCACGGCCGGCACGGCGGCGCCCGCGAGCGCGGCCCAGGCCGGATCCGCACCGACCGCGGAGGCCAGGGCGAACCCGGCCAGGGTGCAGCCCGGCGTGACCGGGAGCGGACACCGGTATGGCGGGTGGGCCGGCGCCGGCCGGGGCCTGAGTCCCGGCGCTCGGGTCGCCGGCGAAGAAGCGCCGGAGGACGGCGAACTCGACGGTGATCGCGGCCGGCCAGGGCGGCGCCGTCAGTGCGGCGAACCGGGTGGAGCTCAGCCCGCGGGTAGCGAAGAGTCTGTCCTCCTCACAGAGTTGCGCCAGGACCGGTGCGGCCGCCGGAACCGCGGTCGTCGTTTCCGGCCGGCCGAGCGGACGCGCGATCGCACCGGTCAGCACCAGGGCGAGCAGCGCCACGGACACGGTCTCCGCGAGCGGGGTGTTCACTGTCGGGTCCTTGCGGCGGCGGTGCGGCGGCTGCTGTGGGGCAGTGGGCCGACCTTGCCCGTGCCACCGCGGGCTCCACCCCCGGAGCGGTGGAAGCGACGCTGTGTGCGGTGGCCTCCGCCCGCCCGGCGACGCCGCGCGGTCCCGCCGCGATCCCGCTCTGCTCCGGCTCCGGGCCGACGCCGGGAAGGCTCCGATCCGGCGCCGTAAAGGCCCGGAGGAGGCTCCGGTGGCCAGGACGGCGGGGTCCGGCAGCCGGGACGGCGGGAAGGCTCCGGCAGGACGGCGGGAGGAATTCACGCGAGAGTGAGATGGCGGACACGACGCGGAAGGTCGACGAGTGGCGCAGGCGGAGGAAACCGGCGGGCGGCGTGAGGGTGGTCGATGATGGCGGACCTGGACTATGCGGCGCTGTTCGCCGCGACCCCGAGCCCGTATCTGGTCCTGGGCCCGGACCTGGTGATCGTGGAGGTCAACCGGGCCTATCTGGAGGCGACCGGCCGCACCCGGGACGACCTGCTCGGGCGGTACGTCTTCGACGCCTTCCCGGACAATCCGGCCGATCCGGAGGCCGACGGGGTCCGCAACCTGGACGCCTCCCTGCACCGTGTCCTGCTGACCCGGGAGCCGGACACGATGGCCCTGCAGAAGTACGACATCCCCGTGGCGGGCAGGCCGGAGGCGTTCGAGGAGCGGTGGTGGTCGCCGATCAACACGCCGATCCTCGCCCCGGACGGCACCGTGGAGCGAATCATCCACCGGGTGGAGGACGTGACCGCGTTCGTCCAGTCCCGCGCCTCCGGCAGCCGCCCGCCGACCGGCCGGCTGAGCGAGCGGGAGGCACTGGAGGCCGAGCTGTACGCCCGGGCCCGGGAGCTGCAGCGGCTCAACGAGGAGTTGCGCCGAGCGCACACCCGCGAGCGGCAGGTCGCCGTCACCCTGCAGGAGGCCATGCTCCAGGTTCCGGACCTGAGCCACCACGACGACGTCGCGGTGCGCTACCTGCCCGCCACCGGCTCCCTGAACGTGTGCGGCGACTGGTACGACATGGTCGACCTCCCGGACGGCTGCTTCGCGGTGGCGGTCGGTGACGTCGTCGGCCACGGCCTGGAGGCCGCCGCCGTGATGGGGATGCTGCGCAGTGCGCTGAGCGCGGCCATACGTGCTCTGGAGCGGCCCGCCCAGGCGCTGGAGGTCCTGGGCCTGTACGCCCGCGCGGTCGACGGCGCGCTGGGCACCACGGCCGTCAAGGCGATGGTGGAGCCCCGCAGCCGTCTGATCATCTACAGCAACGCGGGTCACCCGCCCCCGGTCCTGCTACACCCGGGAGGCGGCAGCGAACTGCTGGACCAGGCGGTCGACCCGCCGCTCGCCACCCGCCCCCGGCACGTCCCCCGGCCTCAGGCCGGGCACGCCTACAGCGCCGGCGACACGCTGGTGCTCTACACCGACGGGCTGATCGAGCGTCGCGGCGAGGACATCGACACGGGGCTGGCGCGCCTGCGGGCGGCGCTGGCCCGGCACGGCCGGGAAAGCCCGGAGCAGCTGGCCGACGGGGTCCTGGCCGATCTGGGCGTTGCCGGCGGTGCCCGTGACGACATCGCCCTGGTCGTCGTACGGCTCTGAGGGCGGGGCCCGGCCCCGCGGAGCCGACGCCGAGGGCCTGGCTTGCCCGTGGGCCGGCGCCCGCACCGAGGCCGGGGCCGCGGGGCCTGCGCCGGGCACCGCATGAGGAGTTCCGCGCGCACCGGGCGGGCGCGGGCGCCGCACACCCGGCGCGGCCGGGGGGACGCGCCCGTGACGTCGTGCGGCACCGGTCCCTCCCCTCGCGGGGACCGGTGCCGAAACCATGGGGGGGTGGCTATCCGGCAGGACCGGCGGCACGGGTGTCGGTGAGCGGTTCGCGGACGGCGGAAGCTCGTGGATGGTGGGCGGTCGTGGACGAGCGGGGCGAGCGACCGGCTGCGGGCTGCGGACGCCGTGCCGCCTCGGGTGAACGGGGCCGGAGGATGGAAGTCGTACGTCGTCTCTGCGGGCGCCGAGATCGTTTCGGGCTCTGAGCAGGCAGGCCTGCCGGGTACCGAGCGGCGTTCCTGGCGCCCGACCGGGATCCTGCCATTCACAGGGCCCCCGCGAGGAGGTGATGGCGCCGGATTCGGCACGTAACCGCAGGTCAGCCGTATAGAGTGAGTTTTCCGGTCCGGACGGTCGCGTGTACAGGGAGATGACGGTTGGACACCCAGAGTTCCGGTTCGGCGGCTCGTTCGGCCTTCGCGGAGTGGCTTGCACTGCTCTACAAGGAGGCCGGAAACCCTCCCCTCAAGCGCGTGTCCGAGGCGGTCGTCCGGCTGCAGCGGGTCGACGAGCGGGGGCGTCCGGTACGGGTGTCGGCGCAGCGGATCAGCGACTGGCGGCGGGCCCGGAACGTGCCGGCGCAGTTCGCCGCACTCGCCGCGGTGCTGCACGTCCTGATCCCCGAGGCGCGCCGGGAGCGCCCGGTGCCGGTGTCGCCGGGGCTGTACGACGTGGCCCGGTGGCAGCAGCTCTGGGAGCGGGCGGTCGCCGGGCCGGCCGGAAACGAGCGGACCGAGGGGGTTCCGGAGGAGAAGGAGCCCTCCCCGGCCGGGGAGGCGGCCGTCCCCGGCGGGGTCTGCCCGTACCGGGGCCTGGCCTCGTACCGCCGGCAGGACGCGCGGTGGTTCTTCGGCCGGAGACGCAGCACGGACGCCCTGTTCGCCCAGCTCCGCCGGGCGGAGCGGACCGGGGGGCTGGTGATGCTCGTCGGTGCCTCCGGTGCCGGGAAGTCCTCGCTGCTGAGCGCCGGGCTGGTGCCCGCCCTCCAGAGCCGAGCGCCGGACGAGGAGCACCCGGGCGGCGCGCGCAAGGTGGTCCAGCTGGTTCCCGGTGCCGATCCGCTGGCGGAGCTGGCCGAGCGGATACCCGGGCTGGCCGATGTCCTGCGCATCGCCCCGGAGCCGTACGACACCGCGGAACCGGCCGCGGCCGGAAGGGTGGAAGGGCCCACGGGCGAGCGGGCGGACACCGCCACCGCGTCGGGCACCCTCACCCGAACGGACGCGACGGACAACACGACCGACGCGAGGGACGCGAGGGACACGAGGGACGCGAGGGACGCGAACCGCAGGTCCGCCTACGCACGCAGGAAACCGGACACGCCCGCACGGGCGCGGTCCGGCGGGTCCGGCGCGTCCGGCGCGTCCGGCGCGTCCGGCGCGTCCGTCGGGTCCGGCGGGTCCGGCGGGTCCGGCGGCAGCCGCTTCACGACGGCCGTCCGGGAGGTCTTCGCCGCCTGGGCGGCAGAGCGGAGCGGGGAAGGCGAAACCGGCAAGGACGGCGAAACCGGCCGCGACGGCGGAGCCGGCGGTAACGATGCCGGTGAGCGGGCGGTCGTCATCGTGGACCAGTTCGAGGAGGCGTTCACGCTCTGCTCCTCGGAGGCCGACCGGCGCACCTTCATCCAGGTTCTGCACGCCGCGTGCACCGCTTCCGCCCCCGGGGCCGCCGTCCCGGTGCTCGTCGTGCTCGGCGTGCGCGCCGACTTCTACGACCAGTGCCTGCGCCACCCCGAGCTGGCCGACGCGCTCCAGCACCGGCACATGGTGCTCGGGCCGCTGAGCACCGCGGAACTGCGGGAGGCGGTGACCGGCCCGGCGAAGGCCGTCGGCCTGGAGCTGGAGCCGGGGCTGGCGGAGCTCATCGTGCGGGAGGTGAGCAGCGACGGACCGCGCGGCGCGCACGACGCGGGCGTGCTGCCGCTCCTCTCGCACGCCCTGCTCGCCACCTGGCAGCGGCGGAAGGCGGGCCGGCTGACGCTGGCCGGCTACCGGGCGGCGGGGGGCATCCAGGGTGCGGTGGCGGCGACCGCCGAGCGGGCCTGGTCGGGTCTGGACCCCGGCGCGCGCACGGCGGCCCGGCTGCTGCTGCTCCGGCTCGTCCGGCTGGGCGAGGACACCCAGGCCACCCGCAGGCGGGGCACCCGGCGCCAGCTCGCGGAGGAGTCGACGGACCCCGGCAAGACGGAGGAGTCCCTGGAGGCGCTGGTCCGTGCCCGGCTGGTGACGCTGGACGCGGAGACCGTGGAGATCACCCACGAGGCGCTGCTGCACGCCTGGCCCAGGCTGCGTGAATGGATCGAGGAGGACCGCGGCGGCAACCTGCTGCGCCAGCGGCTGGAGGAGGACGGCAGGGCCTGGGAGGACTCGCAGCGCGACTCCTCGCTGCTGTACCGGGGCTCCCGGCTCGACCAGGCGCACACCTGGGCGACGTCCGCCGGGTACGCCTACCTCACGCGCAGCGCGGTCGAGTTCCTCACCGCCTCGGTGCGGCTGCGCCGGCGCATCGTGTGGCTGAGCCGCACGGCGGTGGCGGTGCTGGTCGTGCTGGCGGTGCTGGCGGGCGGTTCGGCCGTGGTGGCCTGGCGGCAGCGCGACGACGCGGTGTTCGCGCAGGTGCTCGCCGAGGCGGACCGGGTGCAGTACACCGATCCGTCGCTGTCCGCCCGGCTCGACCTGGTCGCGCACGGGCTGCGCCCGGACGACGCGGACACCCGCAACCGCCTGGTGTCCATCGTGAACGCTCCGCTGGCCACGCCGCTCACCGGCCACACCGGAGCCGTCTACCTCACCTCCTTCAGCCCGGACGGCCGGCTCCTGGCCACCGCCGGCTACGACCGGACCGTCCGCCTGTGGGACGTGTCCGACCCGTCCCGCCCGGCCGCGCTCGGCTCGCCGCTGACCGGACACGGGAGCTGGGTGAGCAGCGCCGTCTTCAGCCCGGACGGCCGCACCCTCGCCAGCGCCGGCGACGACGGGCGGATCCGGCTGTGGGACGTGCGCGACCCCCGCCGTCCGACCCGGCTGGGCGACCCGCAGGACGCGCGGCAGGGCACGATCTACCTGATCGCGTTCAGCCCGGACGGGCGCACCCTCGCCTCGGCGGGCGAGGACCACACGGTGCGCCTGTGGGACGTGTCCGACCCGGCCGACCCGACACCGCTCTCCACGCTGACCGGGCACGACGCCGCCGTGCGTTCGGTGGCGTTCGCCCCGGACGGGCGCACTCTGGCCTCCGGCGGCGACGACCGGACGGTCCGGCTGTGGAACGTCGCCGACCCGCGCCACCCGAAGCAGCTCGGCACGCCCCTGAGCGGGCACACGGACCTGGTGCACTCGGTGGCCTTCAGCCCGGACGGGCGCACCCTTGCCAGTGGCAGCGCCGACGACACCGTGCGGCTGTGGGACGTGTCCGACCCCGCGCGCGCCGGGCCGGTCGGGATCCCGCTGACCGCGCACAAGGCGCCGATCTGGTCGGTGGCGTTCAGTCCCGGCGGCGGGACGCTGGCCGCGGCCAGCGCGGACAGCACCGCGAGCCTGTGGAACGTCGCCGATCCGGAGCACCCCTCGCAGATCGGCGAACCCCTGGCGGGCGGCAGCGGCGAGATGTACGCGCTGGGGTTCCGCCCGGACGGCCGCACCCTGGCCACCGGCAGCGGAGACGGCAAGGTCCGCCTGTGGACGGTGCCGACCTCGGACATGACCGGGCACAGCGGGGTGTTCCGCCCGGACGGCCGGGTCCTCGCCACGGCCGGGCGGGACGGCCGGCTCAGGCTGTGGGACGTACGCCGGTCCGGTCGGCCGCGGCCGCTGGGCCGGCCCTTCATGCGCGCGGACGGCGGTGAGCGATCGATGGTGTTCTCACCCGACGGCCGTACGCTCGCCGTGCTGACCGGCAGCCGCGCGGTGTACCTGTGGGACGTGAGCGACCCGGAGCGGCCCGTCCCCGCGGGTCCCCCGCTGGCTCTGCGGACCCGCTTCATGGGACCGGACGCGCTGGCGTACAGCCCGGACGGGCGCACCCTCGCCACCGCCTACGACGACCGGACCATCCGGCTGTGGGACGTGTCCGACCCGTCCCGCGCCGCACCGCTCGGCCCACCGCTGACCGGGCACCGGGGGTTCGTCAACGCACTCGCCTTCTCCCCGGACGGACGCACCCTGGCCAGCGGCAGTGCCGACCGGACGGTCCGGCTGTGGGACGTGTCCGACCCGTCCCGCGCCGCGCCGCTCGGCTCACCCCTCACGGGCCACCGCGGGCCGGTCAACACGGTCGTCTACAGTCCGGACGGCCGCACGCTGGCCAGCGGCGGCGACGACGACTCGGTGCGGCTGTGGGACGTCGCCGACCCCTCCCGGGCGGCACCGGCCGCCGACCCGCTCACCGGGCACAGCGAGGCGGTGGTGTCGCTGACGTTCAGTCCGGACGGGCGCACCCTGGCCAGTGGCGGGACCGACAACTCGGTGCGGCTGTGGAACGTCGCCGACCCCACCCGGGCCTCGGCCGTCGGCCGGTCGATGAGTCCGGGGGCCAGAACGGGCACCTTCCTCGCGTTCAGTCCGCGCGGCGGGCGCCTGCTCGGCGTCTCCAGCGGAACCGACACCGTCCGGCTGTGGAACCTCGACGTGGACTCGGCGGTGCGGCGCATCTGCGCGAGCACACGGCACGTGCTGACGCGCGCGACCTGGGAGGAGTACCTGCCCCGGCTGTCGTTCCACCGCTCGTGCGCCGCGTGAGGCGGCGTGCGGCGCGTTCGGCTCGCGTCCCGCCGAACGCGCCGCGCACCCCGGTGCCGTGATCCCGGTCACACCTGCCGTCCGTCGAGCGGTCTGCCCCCACGGCACCGGTCGCCTTGTTACTCTGGAGCTCAGCCCGATCGCTGGTGCATCCCCCGTCGCCAGCGGTCGGGCCTTTGTGTGACCGCAGGCCCCGACGGAGAGGTGGTGAGTGCCGCCGTGTCCCGGCGCGTCACCGTCGTCACCGCCGTCCACGCCCCTTCGGCCCGTTACCTGCCGGAGGCTCACGCCTCGCTGTGCGCCCAGGAGTTGCCGCCGGGCTGGGAGTGGCGCTGGGTGATCCAGGAGGACGGCCGGACCGACGAGGTGCTGCGGCAGGTGCCGCGCGACCGGCGGGTGACGTTCCGTCAGGGGCGCCCGGGGGGACCGGGGGTGGCCCGGACGATCGCGCTGTCGCACGCCGACGGGGAGTACGTGCGGATCCTGGACGCCGACGACCGGCTCCCGCCGGGTGCGCTCGCCCGGGACCTCGCGGCGCTGGAGGCCGACCCCGCCCTCGGCTGGGCCACGTCCCGGGTGCTGGACCTGCTGCCGGACGGTTCCACCGCGGGTTTCCCCGGCGATCCCGAGCACGGCCCGATCGAGCGGGGAGCCGTGCTGGAGGCGTGGAAGGCCGGCGGGTTCCTCGCTCCGGTGCATCCGGCGACGCTCTGCGTGCGGCGGGAGCTGCTGCTCGCGCTGGGCGGCTGGATGGCGCTGCCCGCCTCGGAGGACACCGGTCTGCTGCTCGCCCTGAACGCGGTGAGCCGGGGCTGGTTCACCGGCGAGGTCGGCCTGTTCTACCGCAAGTGGGAGGGCCAGGCCACGGGCCAGGCGGCGCACGTGGATCCGGTGGAGCGGGCGGCGCGGATGGCCGTCGTGGAGGCCAGGGCGCGTGCGCTGGCCGCCTTGCGGTGGGGCCATCCGGTCGGCGGCTGACCTGCCGGGACGTCAGCCCTCCCGGGCGGTCCCGCAGCCCGGACCCACCGGCACGCCCACGCTTTCCCGCCGCCGGCACGGACGCCCTCCCTCCACCGGCGCGGACCCGCTGCCCCACCGGCACGGACAGGCTCCCGCCGTCGACACAGACAGGCTCCCGCCGTGGGCACGGGCGCTCCCGCCGTGGGCACGGGCGCTCCCGCTGTCGGCACGGACAGGCTCCCGCCGTCGACACGGACAGGCTCCCGCTGTCGGCACGGACACGCCGCCTCCGCCGGCGCGGACTCGCTCCCGCCATCGGCACCGACGGGCTCCCGGCACGGGCGCGCTCCGCGCCGTCGCCGCGGTCGGTACCGGCCGCGGCGGTCGTGCCCTCCGCTGGCCGCGCCGCCGAGGCGCTTTCCGGACTACTCGGCCAGGGTGATCGCCTGCGAGGGGCAGCCCTCGACCGCCTCCCGCACGGCCGGATCGTCACCGGCGTCCTCGCGGCCCGGCTGCACGGCGCCGAAGCCGTCGACCACCGTGAAGACGGCGGGCACCCGGTACGCGCAGTCTCCCGAGCCGTAGCACCGTTCGGGGTCCACGGAGATCCGCATGGCAAGCACTCCAGTCTCGAGCCGGCTCGTCGGGACGTCGATGCCCCGCGCCGCGGTCCGCCGAACCCGGTGCGGGCGCAGGGGCGGGCGGGGCGTCGTCCGTGCCGGGCCGGCGGGGGTCAGCAGGGGGCCGCGGCCAGCAGCCGGTCCAGCAGGTGGGCGGCGGTGATGACACCCAGCAGGTGGGGTCCCGCCTTGTCCTGTCCGACGACCGCGACCAGGGGGCTGCGGAGCCTGGCCATCTGCGCGGCGACCTCCAGCGCGGTGTCGTCCGGGGCGACCACCGCGGGCGGCGGCACGCTCGCCGAGAGGCAGTCGCTGACCTTGCGGCCTGCCAGCGCCGCGCAGAGCCGGTCGGCGTGGCGCTCGTCGACCACGGCGGCGAGCGTGGGGTCGTCGAGGACGTACCCGGGCACCAGTATCTTGATCATCTGGGAGGCGGGCAGGATCGCCTTCGGTGCGCCCAGAACGTCCACCACCAGCAGGGCGGGCAGCCGCTGTTCGGCCATCAGCCGGGCGGCGTCCACCGCCTCGGTGTCGAGGCCGACCGTTTCGTACTCCACCGCCAGATCACACGCGCGCACCGTCGGCTCCCGTCTCGCGTCCCCCCGCACCGGCTTCTTCGCGACCGGGCGTCCTGCAAGCACGATAGCGCTGGTGCGGGGAGGCGGTTGAGGGCAGGGGCGAGGTCGGCCCGCCCGCCCCCGCCCGTCGTCAGGCCCTGACCGCCGCGAGGTGCCGGGCGGCGAAGTCGAGTTCCATCCGGACCTGCCGGATGCGCTCGTCGACGACCAGGGAACCGTGCCCGGCGTCGTACCGGTAGACCTCGTGGACCGCTCCCAGCGCCTCGAGGCGCTCGACGTAGTTCTCGATCTGGCGGATCGGACAGCGCGGGTCGTTCACCCCGGCCGAGATGAACACCGGCGCCTTCGTCCGGTCCACGTAGGTGAGCGGCGACGATGCCGCGAAACGCTCCGGGACCTCCTCGGGGGTGCCGCCGAGGAGGGTGCGGTCCATCGCCTTCAGCGCCTCCATCTCGTCGTGGTAGGCGGTGACGTAGTCCGCGACCGGGACCGCCGCGATGCCGAGCGTCCACGCGTCCGGCTGGGTGCCCAGGCCGAGCAGGGTGAGGTAGCCGCCCCAGGAGCCGCCGGTGAGGATCAGCCGGTCCGGGTCGGCGAGTCCGGAGGAGACCGCCCACTCCCGGACCGCGGCGATGTCCTCCAGCTCGATCAGGCCCACCCGGTGCTTGAGCGCGTCGGTCCAGGCGCGGCCGTAGCCGGTGGAGCCGCGGTAGTTGACGCGGACCACCGCGTACCCGTGGTCCACCCAGGCGGCCGGGCCGGCCGCGAAGGAGTCGCTGTCGTGCCAGGTCGGGCCGCCGTGGATGTCGAACACCGTCGGCAGCGGGCCGGTGGCCCCGGCCGGCTTCTGGACCAGGGCGTGGATCCGGCCGCCGGGGCCCTCCACCCACACGTCCCGGACCGGGACGGACCCGGGGGACTTCATCCCGGGCGGGCTCAGCACCACCCCGCCGGTCGTGGAACGCACCGCGGACGGCTCGGCCGAGGAGGACCACAGGTACTCCACGGTGCCGTCCGGGCGGGCCGACGCGCCGGAGACCGTGCCCGGCGGGGTGGGGATCCGCACCAGCTCCCGCGCCGCGAGGTCGTAGCGGTACAGCTCGCTGCGGGCCTCGAAGCCGTGCACGACGAGCAGGGAGCCGCCGTCCGGGTACCACTCGGCGCTCACGTCGCCCGGCAGGTCCAGGGCCAGGTCGGTCTCCTCGCCGGACGCCACGTCCCAGAGCAGCGGCTCCCAGCGGCCCCGGCGCTGATGGCCGACGAGGAGCCGGGTGTCGCCGTCGACGGGCGCGAAGCCCAGCACCTCCAGGCCCAGTTCGACCGTGCCGCCGGCGGTGTCGTCGAGTTCGGCGACCGCCGTGCCGTCCGGGCGCAGCACGCGCAGCGCCGAGTGCATCGCGTCGCCGTGCTCGGTGTGCTCGACGGCGATCAGCGTGCCGTCGTGGGAGAGGTCGCCGACGCCCGCGGACTCGCGGTGGCGGTAGATCTGCACCGGCGCCTCGCCAGTGCGCGCCAGGTGGATCGTGGTGCCGTCCTCGTCGGTGGAGCGGCCGACGACCGCCGTGTGCCCGTCGCGGCCGAGGGCGAGGCCCGCCGGGTAGGACGGGTCCAGGCCGGGCGTGGCCAGCTCGTCCTCACCGCCCTCGAAGGGGCGGCGGCGCCACACGCCGAACTCGTCGCCGTCCTTGTCGTCGAACCACCAGATCCACCCGCCGTCGGGCGAGAGCACCCCGTCCGTCGTGCCGTTCGGCCGGTTCGTCACCTGGCGCTGCTCGCCGGTCGAGCGGTCCCAGGAGTACAGCTCGTACGTCCCGGTGGCGTTCGACACGAACAGGGAGCGGTGCGGGGCGTCCTCCGCCCAGTCCGGCAGCGAGACCCGGGCCGCCCTGAAGCGCTTCTCCCAGTCCGGCGTCCCCTGCGCCGCCTCGTCCGAACCGTCCTCGCTGCGTCCGCAGTCCCTTGTGGTGGACCCGTTGCTCTCAGTCATGGACCCATAGTGCCTGCTCCGGTCGGCTTCGGCGGAGCCGGGGCCGCAGCCTGTGGACAACTTTCCGATCGCGCGGGCCGCGGCCGTGCGGCCGGATCGCCGCGACGGGGTTCCGCGGGGCCGGCCGCGGGCCGCCCCGCCGCCCGCCGCTCCCGGCTCGCCCCGTACCGTGGAGGGCGTGTACCGGTTCCTGCTGACGCCCCGCTGGTGGGGCATCAACGTCTTCGTGCTGCTGGCCATCCCGTTCTGCGTGTTCATGGGGTCCTGGCAGCTGAGCCGGTTCGAGGCCCGGATGAACGAGCACCGCGAGGCCAAGGCGCAGGCCGCGGCGAACGAGACGGAGGCGGCCCGGCCGCTGGCCGAGCTGCTGCCCGTCGACAAGCGGACCTCAGGCAAGCAGGCCACCGCCACCGGCCGCTACGGCGCCCAGCTCCTCGTCCCCGACCGGGAGCTGGACGGCAGGCGCGGCTTCTACGTCCTGACCCTGCTGCGCACCGACGCGGGCCGGGCGCTGCCGGTCGTACGCGGCTGGCTCCCCGGGGACGCCGACGCCGCGAAGGCGCCCGCGCCGCCCGGCGGCGAGGTCACCGTCACGGGGGCCCTGCAGGCCTCAGAGACGCCCGGCGACAACGGCGTCAGCGCGCGCGGCGGGCTCCCGTCCGGCCAGACCGCCGCGATCAGCGACGCCTCGCTGGTGAACCTCGTGCCGTACCGGCTGTACGACGCGTGGATCACGCTGGACGAGGCGGACGCGGGCATGACGGCCGTGCCGGCGACCGCGGCCCCGGGCACCGGCCTCGACCTGAAGGCGTTCCAGAACCTCGGCTACACCGGGGAGTGGTTCGTCTTCGCGGGGTTCGTGGTGTTCATGTGGTTCCGGTTGCTGCGGCGCGAGGTGGAGTACCGGAAGGACGAGGCGCTGGGGATCCTCCCCGGCGGAACCGGAGCCGGAACCGGGGCAGGAACCGGGACCGGGGCACGAACCGGGACCGGGGCAGGGACCGGCACGCGGCCCGGGACCGACACGCAACCCGGCACCGGCACGCGGCCCGGGACCTCCGAGGACGTGGACGCGGGGACGCCCGAGCCGCTCGGGGAGGCCCGGGCGTCCGGGAGCCCTACGGCGCCGTGAGCAGCCCGGTCCGGTAGATCGTCCCCGCGCAGGCGTTGGGGACGGTGACGGATGCCGTCGGCTCACCGGCGTCCGGGGTGTGCGAGACGACGACGCTGCCGTCCGCCGTGCCGTCCGCGGTGGCCGGCTGGGTACTGGTGCCGGTGCCGGTGCCCCCGCCGGCGCCGGTCCCCGTTCCGGTGCTGCCGGAGTCGGCGTCCTTGCTGGGCGACGGCGCCGGCGAGGCGGTGCCGCCGCTCGCGGCCCCGCCTCCGGAAGTGCCGCCGCCGCTGCCGGCCTGGCAGGTGCGGGCCGGCACCCAGGCGAACTCGACCGTGTAGGAGGAGCCGGGCGCCAGGGACACCCGGGGCACGAACAACGAGGGGTCGGGCAGGTCGGCGGCGGCGTCGCCCGCGGTGTGCCGCACCACCGTGATCCGGGTGGCGTCGGCGGCCCCCCGCGCGACGAAGGCCACCGTGCCCGCGGCGCCGACGGTGCACTCGCCGTCGGAGACGTTGCTGACGCGGAAGGTGCCGTAGACGATGCCGGCCGCGTCGGGGACCTCGGCGGTGGCCGTGACCCGGCCGAGCTGGGCCGAGGTGCAGACCGCGGGGGTCGCCGCGGCGGCCGTGGGGTCGGCGGAGGGGCTGGTGCTGCCCGGGTCGGCGGCGGGCGTCCGCTGCGGCCGGTGCCGGTCGGTCGGCTCCGGGGTCCTGCGGGTGTCGGTGCCCACCGTGTCCTTCGGCTCGCCGGGGTCCTTGCCCTGGCTGGTGCCGCCCTGGGCCTGCGAGCTGCTGCCGGCCATGAAGGGGTCGGGCTCGGAACCGGCGGAGCGGGAGACGTGCACCAGCGCGGGGACGGCGGTGCCGACGAACAGGGCCGCGGCGGCCATGCCGACCACGGCCTGCCGCTTGCGGGCCCGCCGGGCCGGTACCGCACGGCGCAGGTGCTCCAGGCTGCCGTCCCGCGGCTCCATCTCCCGGACCGCCTCGTGCAGCAGCCGGCGCACCGCCAGCTCGTCCGGGTCGAGTCCCGCGGGGCCCCGGTCGTCCAGGCCGTCGTTCACTGTTCCGTTCCCAAGGTGCGCTCGCTGGTGCTGTGGGGTGCGCGGCCGCGTCGGCTCGTGCCACGCGTACGGTTCGTGGCGCTCGCGCCCGTCCCGCGGGTGCGGATCTCCGTCGGTGCGGTCGTGCCCGTCGTCACCGCGTCCGCGAGGACCGCCGTCGGCGCCGTCGGCGCGGGCGTGCGACTCGCCGTCGGGGGCGCCGCCGGTCACGAGTGGGCCCCCATGGCGACGCGGAGGGCGGCGATGCCGCGGGAGCCGTACGCCTTGACCGAGCCGAGTGAGATGCCCAGCGCCTCGGCGACCTGGGCCTCCGTCATGTCCGCGAAGTAGCGCAGCACCAGCACCTCCCGCTGCCTGCGCTGCAGGCCCTTCATCGCCTTGATCAGGGAGTCGCGCTCCAGCAGGTCGTAGGCGCCCTCTTCCGCGCTGGCCATGTCCGGCATCGGCTTGGACAGCAGCTTCAGGCCGAGGATGCGGCGCCGGAGCGTCGAACGGGACAGGTTGACGACGGTCTGGCGCAGGTAGGCGAGCGTCTTCTCCGGGTCGCGGACCCGTTTGCGGGCGGAGTGCACGCGGATGAACGCCTCCTGGACGACGTCCTCGCAGGAGGCGGTGTCGTCGAGGAGCAGAGCGGCCAGCCCCAGCAGGGAGCGGTAGTGGACGCGGTAGGTCTCGGTGAGATGGTCGACGGTGGTTCCGGCCGTGACGGTCTGCTCGCCGCCGTCGCGCTGGCCGGGGAGACGGGTGGGCCGTGCCGCGGGCATCGGCGCGATCACCGGCAGGCCGCCGGTCGCGCCCGACACGACGGTTCGGAGTGCGGCGCGGGGCGGGCGCAGGGCCGTTCGGCGCGCGGCCGTTCGGCGCGCGGCCGCGAAGTCGAGTACCTCAGCCACGCCAGTTGGACCCGTCCGCCCCCGCGAGGGTTGTACGCGCCGGGCGCCGCGTCCGCGCCGGCCGGCACCGCTCCCGCGTCAGGCAGGACCGGCTGTGCCTCGATTGCCCTCATGCGTCCCGCTCATCCCCTAGTTCCTCCGGACGGGCGTCCCCACGCCCGCGCCCAGGCCGTCCCCACGTCCTGGAATGGCACGCGTCCCCGTGTCCCGTCGAAGGCCCGTCCGACGACGGACCGAGGGCGACGGCAAAGACGCTCCCCGCCCTCCACGCGGTTGCGGAGGACGGGGAGAAGATCTTCGAACGCCGGAGGGGCGCACTTCAAGTGGTCCGGACCATTGCCCTGGTCACATGACCCACGCAGACCCTACAAAAGCGCACAGGATCCGTCCGCTGCTTTTCCGGGGGCTTTCCGGCGGCTTTGCTCAGGAGAGCTCGGCGGCCACCAGTTCGGCGATCTGGGCGGTGTTGAGCGCGGCGCCCTTGCGCAGGTTGTCGCCGCAGACGAACAGTTCCAGCGCGGTGGGATCGTCCAGCGCCCGGCGCACCCGGCCGACCCAGGTCGGGTCGGTGCCCACCGCGTCGGCGGGCGTGGGGAACTCCCCCGCGGCCGGGTCGTCGAACAGCACCACGCCGGGCGCGGTGGCGAGGATCTCCTGGGCGCGCTCGACCGTGACCTCGCCCTGGAAGCGGGCGTGCACGGTGAGGGAGTGCGTGGTGACCACGGGCACGCGCACGCAGGTGACCGCGACCGGCAGGGTCGGCAGCCCGAGGATCTTGCGGGACTCGTCCCGCACCTTCATCTCCTCGGAGGACCAGCCGTCCTCGCGCAGCGACCCCGCCCACGGCACCACGTTCAGCGCGACCGGCTCCGGGAACGGGCCGGTGTCGTCGCCGACCGCCCGCCGCACGTCGCCCGGGTTGGTCCCGAGTTCGGAACCGGCGACGAGGGACAGTTGCCGCCGCAGCGTCTCGACGCCGGCCCGGCCCGCACCGCTGACCGCCTGGTACGACGACGCCACCAGTTCGCGCAGACCGAACTCGGCGTGCAGCGCACCGACGGCGACGATCATCGACAGGGTCGTGCAGTTGGGGTTGGCGACGATGCCGCGCGACCGGTTGCGCACCGCGTGCGGGTTGACCTCCGGCACGACCAGCGGCACCTGCGGATCCATCCGGAACGCGGCCGAGTTGTCGACCACCACCGCGCCCCGGGCCGCTGCGACCGGCGCCCACTGCGCGGAGACCTCGTCGGGGACGTCGAACATGGCGACGTCGACGCCGTCGAAGGCGTCCTCGGTGAGCGCCGCGACCTCGACCTCCTCCCCGCGCACGGCCAGCTTGCGGCCGGCCGACCGCGGGGAGGCGATCAGGCGGATCTCGCCCCAGACGTCCGCACGCTGGGACAGGATCCGGAGCATGACCGTGCCGACGGCCCCGGTCGCACCCACGACCGCGAGCGTCGGCTTGCGGGTCATCGTCCGGTGCCTCCATAGACGACGGCCTCGTCGCTGTCCGAGTCCAGCCCGAAGGCGCTGTGCACGGCGCGGACCGCCTCGGCCACGTCGTCGGCGCGCGTGACGACCGAGATGCGGATCTCGGAGGTGGAGATCAGTTCGATGTTGACGCCCGCGTCGGACAGCGCGGTGAAGAAGTCCGCGGTGACGCCGGGGTTGGTCTTCATCCCGGCGCCGACGAGGGAGATCTTGCCGATCTGGTCGTCGTAGCGCAGCGAGTCGAAGCCGATGCCGCCCCGGTTCTTCTCCAGCGCGTCGATGGCCTTGCGGCCCTCGGTCTTCGGCAGCGTGAACGAGATGTCCGTCAGGCCGGTGGACGCGGCGGACACGTTCTGGACCACCATGTCGATGTTGATCTCGGCGTCGGCGATGGACCGGAAGATCGAGGCCGCCTCACCCGGCTTGTCCGGTACGCCGACGACCGTGATCTTGGCCTCGGAGGTGTCGTGTGCGACACCGGAGATGATGGCCTGCTCCACCTGCTGTTCCCCTTGCTTGATCGGCTCGCTGCTCACCCATGTGCCCTGGAGTCCGCTGAAGCTGGACCGGACGTGGATCGGGATGTTGTACCGGCGGGCGTACTCCACGCACCGGTGGAGCAGCACCTTGGACCCGGACGCGGCAAGTTCGAGCATGTCCTCGAACGAGATCCAGTCGATCTTCCGGGCCTTCTTCACCACGCGCGGGTCGGCGGTGAACACGCCGTCGACGTCGGTGTAGATCTCGCAGACCTCGGCGTCGAGCGCGGCGGCGAGGGCCACGGCGGTCGTGTCGGAACCACCGCGACCCAGCGTGGTGATGTCCTTCTTGTCCTGGCTGACGCCCTGGAAGCCGGCGACGATGGCGATGTTGCCCTCGTCCACCGACGCCCTGATCCGGCCCGGCGTCACGTCGATGATCCGCGCTTTGTTGTGGACCGAGTCGGTGATGACACCTGCCTGGCTGCCGGTGAAGCTCTGGGCGTTGTGGCCCAGGTTCTTGATCGCCATGGCCAGCAGTGCCATGGAGATCCGCTCTCCGGCGGTCAGCAGCATGTCGAGCTCGCGCCCGGCAGGCATCGGGGAAACCTGCTCGGCGAGATCGATCAGCTCGTCCGTCGTGTCGCCCATCGCGGAAACCACGGCCACCACCTGGTGCCCGTTCTTCTTCGCTTCCACGATCCGCTTGGCGACGCGCTTGATGCCTTCGGCATCGGCTACGGAGGAGCCTCCGTACTTCTGCACGACAAGGCCCACGTGCGCTCCTCGCTCCGTTTGTGTTCTTTCCGCATGTACGACGGTGTACCGCGGTCGGCTCAGTCTAACGAGCGTCCGATATCCACCCCTGTGGTGCCGCATGGTGAGATGCCCCGAAAGGCGGCCTCTGCGGCTCTCCACGGGAGGGGTCCCGTCACCCGTCCAGAGGGGTCCCTGCCCACTGAAGGCGAAGTGATGGGTGCGAATTGGATTTCAAGCCGATTACGTGACTCGACTCACTAGTATCGCGCCTCGTGACGGGTGATGTGCTACTGGCGGGAGTCGTGCTGGTCGGCGCGGGCGTCCAGTGGCTCACCGGCATGGGTTTCGCCCTGGTGACCGTCCCCGTACTGGTGCTGCTCCTCACCCCCGCGGACGGCGTCCTGCTGGCGAACTGCGCCGCCGGGGCGATCAGCGCGGTGGGACTGGCGAGCGGCTGGCGCAGGGTGCGGGTCGGCGCGATGGTGCCGTTGTGCGCGGCCGCGGCCTGCACGGTACCGGCGGGCGCCTGGCTCACCCGCCGCCTCTCCGAGCCGGCCCTGACCGCGGTCATGGGCGGCCTGGTGACGGCCGCGGTCCTGCTGGTCCTGCGCGGCGCCCGGGTGCCCGCGCTGCGCGGCCGGAGGGGCGCGGTCGCGGCGGGCGCGGCGGGCGGCTTCATGAACAGCGCGGCGGGCGTGGGCGGGCCGCCGATGTCGCTGTACGCGGTGAACGCGGACTGGACGGTCCGCGAGTTCGTCCCCAACGCCCAGTTCTACAGCGTCTTCGTCAACGTCCTCTCGCTCGCGGCGAAGGGCACCCCGCACCTGGGCGCCGCCCGCTGGGCGTGGGTGGGGGCGGCACTCGTCGCGGGCGCCGCGCTCGGGCGCGCGGCGGCGGGCCGCATCCCCGACCGGCGCGCCCGGCTGCTGGTGCTGCTGCTGGCGCTGGCGGGTGGCGCGACCGCGCTGGCCAGGGGCCTGTGGGAGCTGTGAGCGCCACCCTTCCGGCGCTCACGGGGACACCTCGCCGCCCCTCCGGCGCTGCCGGGGAAACGTTTCGGACGGGTCAGCCGGGCCGCTACTCGCCCGCACGCAGCCCCAGCGGCTCGGCGATCTCCTCCTCCATCACCTGGCCCGCCTCGAACTCGAGCGTCTCGTCGCCGATGCCCTGGTCGGTGTCCAGCCCGTCCAGTTCCTCCAGCGGCTGGTTGAGGCGGACGTGGGCGACGACCGACTGCAGCGCCCGCAGGGTCGCCGACGCCGTGGAGCCCCAGTTGGAGAAGTAGGAGAACTGCCACCACCACAGCGCCTCCGTGGTGCGGCCGGCGCGGTAGTGGGCCATTCCGTGGCGCAGGTCGGTGATGACGTCGGCGAGATCGTCGGAGATCCGCGCCGCGACGGGAGCCTTGCGGGGCTCGTACGGGTCGAACACCTCGGAGTAGACGTCGACCGGCTCCAGCATCCGGGCCAGGTTCTCGCGCAGACCGTCGACGTCCGGCTCCGGGCCGGGGTCGGGCTCGTAGCGCTCGTCGGGAACGATGTCCTCGTGCGCGCCGAGGCGGCCGCCGGCCAGCAGCAGCTGGGAGACCTCCAGGAGCAGGAAGGGCACCGCCGAGTCCGGCTCGTCACCCTTGGCGACCTCGGTGACGGCGACCAGGAAGCTCTCCACCTGGTCGGCGATCTGGACCGCGAAGTCGTCCGGGTTCTGTTCCGTCGCGTGCAGCGTGGCGTCAGACATCTAGGAGTCGTCTCCCCTCGAAGGCGCGGCCGAGGGTGACCTCGTCCGCGTATTCCAGGTCGCCACCCACCGGGAGGCCGCTGGCCAGGCGGGTGACCTTCAGGCCCATGGGTTTGATCATGCGGGCGAGGTACGTGGCGGTCGCCTCGCCCTCCAGGTTCGGGTCGGTGGCGAGGATCAGCTCGGTGACCGTGCCGTCGGCGAGACGGGCGAGCAGCTCCCGGATGCGCAGGTCGTCGGGGCCGACGCCCTCGATCGGGCTGATGGCGCCGCCCAGCACGTGGTAGCGGCCGCGGAACTCGCGGGTCCGCTCGATCGCCACGACGTCCTTCGGCTCCTCCACCACGCAGATGACGGCGGGGTCGCGGCGAGTGTCCCGGCAGACGGCGCAGTGCTCCTCCTGCGCCACGTTGCCGCACACCGCGCAGAAGCGGACCTTGGCCTTGACCTCCATCAGCGCCTGGGCGAGGCGCCGCACGTCCGTCGGCTCCGCCTGCAGGATGTGGAAGGCGATCCGCTGCGCGCTCTTGGGACCGACGCCGGGCAGCCGCCCCAGCTCGTCGATGAGGTCCTGGACCACGCCTTCGTACACGGACTGCCGTCCTTCCTGGTTCCCTTACGGTACGTACGGTAGTTGCCCGCGGCCCCGCGCAGAAGGCGGGTGCGCCCCTCAGAAAGGCAGACCGGGGACACCGCCGCCACCGCCCAGCCCCTGGGCCAGCGGGCCCAGTTTCTGCTGCTGGAGGGTCTGCGCGTTCTCGTTGGCCGCCTGGACCGCGGCGACGATCAGGTCGGCGAGGGTCTCGGTGTCCTCCGGGTCCACCGCCTTCGGGTCGATCCGCAGGCCGCGCAGCTCGCCGGCCCCGTTGACGGTGGCCTGCACCAGGCCGCCGCCGGACCGGCCCTCGACCTCGGTCTGCGCCAGTTCCTCCTGGGCCTTCGCCAGGTCCTGCTGCATCTTCTGCGCCTGCTGCAGCAGTTGCTGCATGTTCGGCTGGCCACCACCGGGGATCACGATCAGCTCCTCTTCGTCTGCTCCTCGGCACGAGCCTACGTGCTCCACGGGGCCCTCGCCCCACCACTCTTTCGAGTGAGAGCGTCGGCAGCCCTATACCTGATCAAGGCCCTCTTCCAGGCGGAAAAGAGGGGGAACCGTGCACCCCGCCACCCATTGGGCGGTAGGAAGGGTGCCGCGTGTCGGCATGAAATGTCACGCAAAGTGATCGGCCGTGATCGATAGACCGATAGGGAGTGCCGGGTGGGTCAGCCGGACATGCAGCCCGAGCGTCCGCCTCGGGACGGGCGGGGCGAGGGTGCGGCCGGTCTGCGGCCGGGCGATCTGGGCGGGCGGGCGTTCCCGCTCGGCGACTGGGGCGAGCCCGCGGAGCGGCTGGACGAGCTCTACCGCTGGGTGGAGAGCGGTGCGCTCCAGACGGCGGCCTGGTACCTCGACGACCGGGTCTGGAAGCGGCGGGGTGCGTGCGTGCTCCGGACCGGCGCGGCCGTCGGCGCGGTGTCCGGCGCGGCGCTTCCGCTGCTGGACCTGACCGGCGTGCTGGGCGGGGGAGCCGTGTGGGGGTACCTGGCGCTGCTGCTCGCGGTGGCGTGTGTGGGGGCGGACCGGTTCTTCGGTGTGACGTCCGGGTGGATAAGGGACGTCGCCACCGCACAGGCCGTGCAGCGGCGACTCCAGGCCCTGCAGTTCGACTGGGCGTCGGAGAGCGTGCGGGAGGTGCTGGGGCCGGCGGAGGGGACCGCGGGGGAGGCCGCCGAACGCTGCCTCGCCGTGCTGCGGCGGTTCTGCGAGGACGTGACCGAGCTGGTGCGGTCGGAGACGGCCGACTGGATGGTCGAGTTCCGCACCGGGTCCACTCCGATGGGTATCCAGTCCGCCGTGGCCCCGGGGACGGCGCGGCAGGAGGCCAACGTCGTCCAGGGCCGGTTCCCGGCCCCACCGGGTACCGCCCGCCCGAACATGCCGCGGCAGCGGCCGCCCGAGCCGAGGTGAGTGCGGCACCGCCCACCGGGCCCGGGAGCGAGGGCCGGGGGACGCGAGGGCCGGGTGGGGCAGCCCGCGGCAGGCGCGGCGAGGGGCGCGGGCCTGGGCGGGCGGGGCCGGGCGCGGGCGTCCGCCGACGGCACCGGCCGGAGTCCCGCGGCGCGGCTCAGCCGGCGTCCGGTGCCGGGGCCGACGGCGCCGTCAGGTCCCCGGGCGTGTCCTGCCCGCAGAGCCGCAGCCCCTCCGGCGTCCAGCACGGCACATGGCCGTGGGTGCGGATGACGGCCTGGCCGTCGCCGCGGGTGAGGTAGGCGAGGAAGCCGGAGGCGAGCGAGTCTGCCGGGGGCCGGCCGTAGGTGTAGGCGTACTCGACCTCCCGGTAGGGGTAGGCGCTGTCGCCGTGCTCCAGGTCGTCGACGGAGGCCTCGTGTCCGTCCAGGCTGACCAGGTGCAGGCGGTCCTTCGCCTGTTCGGCGAGGTTCAGTTCGCTGTAGCCGATCGCGCCGCTGGTTCCGGCCACCATGGTCAGTACCTGCTCGGTGGAGTTGAGTTCGCAGCGCACGACGGGCACCGCGGGGTCGTCCCGGTGCAGGCAGTCCGCCGACGAGTTGGCGATCTCCCCGCGGTCCAGGACCCGGCGCTGGAACACCCGCCGGGTGCCCGAGCCGGCGTCGCGGCTGACCAGGCGTACCGGCAGGTCCGCGCCGCCCAGTTCGCGCCAGTCGGTGACACCGCCGCGGTACAGCTTCCGCACCTGCTCGGTGGACAGGCCGGTCACCCCGGCGTCCTTGTTGACGACGAGCGTGAACACGGACACCGCGACCCGGTTCTCCCGCAGTTCGGGCAGCCCGTCCGGCTTGGGGCCGTCCGACAGCGCCACCATCGCCGGTGCTCCCTTGCCGGTCCGGGCGCCGGTGGCCGCGAGCGCCCGTACCCCGGTCGTCGAACCGTGCGGGTCCACCGTGATCGACGACCCCGGGCAGTCCCGCTCGTACTTCTCCGCGGCCTCCCGCGCCACCGGGGCGAACGCGGTCGACCCGACGACCGTCAGCGTCCCCTTCGCGCAGCCGAGCGGCGGCGGGGTGTCGTCGTGGGCGACCACGAGCGCGGCCAGGGCGACGACGCACACCGCGAGCAGGACGCCGATCGTCCGCGCGGGCCGGCTGAACAGCGGCGCCCGGTCGTCCAGCGTGGTGCTGCGGTTGGGGTGCACCTCGCCCTCGCTCAGGCCGCCGATGAGCCGCACCTCGTTGCCGACGTCCCCGCCGGACAGCAGCACCAGCAGTTTGAAGTGCTCGCCGCGGTTGAGCGGGACGCGCGGGACGCGCAGCCGGTTCGCCTCGAAGCCGAAGCCCCGCTCGGCGGTGAAGTGGTCCATCAGGTGGTCGGTGTCGGTCGGCTGGGTGACCGACACACCGCGGACGGTGCGGCCCGTGAACACCGCGGTCAACCCGTGCCGTTCGGGGCCGGTGTAGTCGTCGCGGGCCACGCCCAGCCAGCCGTCGTTCTCGATCCGCAGCAGGACGAGCGTCGCGTCCGCCATGCCGGCGATCTCGTCGAACAGGCCCAGGCGCCGGTTCGGGCGTCCGGACCGCACGCCGCCGCCGATCGGGTTGTCCATCTGGATGCGGTAGCCGATCCGTTTGCGCCGCGGCACGCGCCGCTCGTACCAGACCATCACCCCGGATGCGGCGATGCCCAGCACCGCCGTCCCCACAGCCACCACGTTCTCCGCGCTCAGCCACTCCACCGTGGGTGCCCCCGCCCCCTGCCCGCCGGATCGTCCGGTCACCGTACGTCCGAGCGGGCGGGGAGGCGGGTGTGCGCCGCGACTGTTCGCGGAACGTTCAACTACCGCTCAGCGAAAGCTCGTTCAACGCTGCTTCGTGTACGTCAGCTTCTCGCCGGTGCTGGTGTTGGTCCGTTGCAGCCGGCCGTCGGGCAGCAGCGAGACCTCCGTCGGGTCGCCCGGCGCGCACGAGGAGGCCGGCCGGCCCTCGGTGACCTTGGACGGGCCCATCTGCAGGGGGCCCTCGGGGCGGGGCCGCTGGCTCAGCGGAGCCGTGAACACGCAGTGGTAGGAGCCGGTGCCGGTCGGTCCGTCGGCGACCAGGGTGAGCACCGTCTCGCCCGCCTCGCCCTGCCTGATGGTCAGCCGGCGCGGGTTGGCGCCGCTGCCGGTGTCGATCGTCGTCGTCCAGGTGCCCAGGTACTTCTCCGGGACCGCTCCGGTCTGCGGCGACGCACCGCCGTCCGACGGCGACGGGGATACGGAGGGGCCGGCGGACGCCGGGCCCGGCGACGCGGACGCGCCGGTGGTCGCGGGCCCGGAGGTGGGCTTGGGGTCCGGGGCGGCCTCGTTCCCGCGGCTCAGCAGCGCGTACACGGTGCCGCCCGCGGCCAGTGCGACGACCACGGCGATCACCACGAGGAGCACGGTGCTGCGGCCGCCCCGGCGCGGTGGCTCCGGCCGCTCGGCGGGCGGGTACGGCGCGGTCGGCGGAACGTGCCCCGAGCCGTCCGCAGGGCCCGGCCCGTACGGCTGGTACGGCGGGCGGGTCTGCTGCGGCGGGTGGGTCTGCTGCGGCGGGTGGGTCTGCTGCGGCGGGTGGGTCTGCTGCGGCTGTGCGGCGGGCGGGCCGGCGCTCCACCCTCCCGCCTGCTGCGGGTGGCCGTACGCGGGCGCCGCCGGTGGTGCCTGCGCGGGCCCGGGCGGGTAGCCGTAGGCCTGCGGTTGCGGCTGCACCGGCGGCTGCGGCCGGCCGTGGCCGTAGGAGTGCGGTGCGCCGGGTGGCATGGGGGTGCCGGGCGCCGGGGTGGTGGCGGCCGGGTCCTGCGCGGGCGTGGTGTGAGGCGGGGCCGGACGCCCGGAGTCGCCCGGTTGGTGAACCGGTCCGCCGGAGCCGGCCGGTGCACCCCGGTCCGCGGGCCCGGTACCGGCGGCCGCGGGCCGTGCGGGCCCCGCGTCCCCGAACGGGTCGGCGGGGCCGACGGGGCCAGCGGGGCCGACGGGGCCCGCCGGGCCGAGCGGAGGCGTGGAGGCCGGAGCCCCGTGAGCCGGCCGGTCTGGGGCCTGGGCCCGGAATTGGGCCTGGTTCCCGGCCTGGGCTTGGTTCCCGGCCTGGGCTTGGTTCCCGGCCTGGGCTTGGTTCCCGGCCTGGGCTTGGTTCCCGGCCTGGGCTTGGTTCCCGGCCTGGGCTTGGTGCCGGGCCTGGGCTTGGGCCTCCCCGGGAGTCCCGTGCGGTTCAGGAGTTGCCGGGGGGCCGGGCGGAGTCGGCGTCCCGGACGGCGCGGCCTCGTCCGCCGCTCCCCCGGGGCCTCCCGTGCCGGGTGCCGGGGACGACGGGTCGACCGGGTTCTCCGCGTCCAGCAGCCGCACCGCGTGCCGGCCGAGCTGGGCGACGAGGGCGCTCGGCAGCCAGGGGTCGCGGGAGCGGCCGTCGGCGACGGTGTCCTCGGCTCCCGTGCGTTCGAGGACCTCGGCGGGTGCGGGGCGGGCGGCGGGGTCCTTCCTCAGGCAGGCGCGGACCAGGTCGGCGACGCCCTCGGGGACGCCCTCCAGGTCGGGGGCCTCCTGGGCGATGCGGAACAGCTGGGCATGGACACCGCTGTGGGCGGCGCCGAAGGGGAGTCTGCCGGTGGCGGCGTAGGCGAGGACGGAACCGAGGCAGAAGATGTCGCACGCGGGTGTGACGCGCTCGCCCCGCACCTGCTCGGGGGCCATGAACCCGGGCGAGCCGACGAGGGACCCGGTGCTCGTCATCCCCTCCTCCGCCACGGACTCCAGCGCCCGCGCGATGCCGAAGTCGATGACCCTGGGGCCGTCGATCGTCACGAGTACGTTGGACGGTTTGAGGTCGCGGTGCACGAGGCCGGCGCGGTGGATGTCCAGCAGGGCGTGGGCCAGGCCCGCGGCCAGGATCCGTACCGAGCGCTCGGGCAGCGCGCCGTGGTCGTGCCCGACGACCTGCTGCAGGCTGGGTCCGGCGACGTACCCGGTGGCGACCCACGGCACGGCGGCCTCGGTGTCGGCGTCCAGCACGGGGGCGGTCCAGTGGCCGCCGACCCGCCGGGCCGCCCGGACCTCCTGCCGGAAGCGGGCCCGGAACTCCTCCCGCGCGGCCAGTTCCTCGCGGACCAGCTTCACGGCGACGGTGCGGCCGCGGTCGGAGCGGGCCAGGAACACCTGCCCCATGCCGCCGGATCCGAGTCGTGCCAGCAACCGGTACGCGCCGATGCTCTGCGGGTCCCCCGGGCCGAGTCCCTCCATTGCCGACCGCCCCTCCCCCGTGTGCGCCCTCCGACGAGATGAGGATAGTGCCGGGTCCGGGCAGGTGGGCGGGGTGGTCCCCGCAGTCGGGCCGCGGCGGTCCGGCACGCCGGGGCGCGGCCGGTACGGGTCGGCGCGGCGGCAGGGCGGCACGGCGGGGTGGCGGCACGGCGGGGTGGCGGCACGGCGGGGTGGCGGCACGGCGGGGTGGGGCGCCTCGTCGACAACCTGTCGCCGGAAACCCGCGCCGGGCAGACAGGTCGCCGATACCGGGCCCGCGATCCCGGCGCCTACGCTCGGCGGCATGACCCCTCAGCCCGCCCCTCAGCCCCGGACCGGCGCCGCCGTGAAGGCCGCGGACCGTGCGCACGTCTTCCATTCCTGGTCCGCGCAGGACCTCATCGACCCGCTCGCCGTCGCCGGTGCCGAAGGGTCGTACTTCTGGGACTACGACGGCAACCGCTACCTCGACCTCACCAGCGGTCTCGTCTACACCAACGTCGGCTACCAGCACCCCCGGGTCGTCGCCGCGATCCAGGACCAGGCCGCACACCTGGCCACGTTCGCGCCCGCCTTCGCGGTGGAGGCCCGCTCGGAGGCGGCCCGGCTGATCGCCGAGCGCACGCCCGGCGACCTGGACAAGATCTTCTTCACCAACGGCGGCGCGGACGCCGTGGAGCACGCCGTGCGGATGGCCCGGCTGCACACCGGGCGCCCCAAGGTCCTCTCGGCCTACCGCTCCTACCACGGCGGCACCCAGCAGGCGGTGAACCTCACCGGCGACCCGCGCCGCTGGGCGAGCGACAGCGGCAGCAGCGGCGTGGTCCACTTCTGGGCTCCGTTCCTGTACCGCTCCCGCTTCTACGCGGAGACCGAGGAGCAGGAGTGCGCGCGGGCCCTCGAGCACCTGGAGACGACGCTCGCCTTCGAGGGGCCGGGCACGATCGCCGCGATCGTCCTGGAGACCATCCCCGGCACGGCCGGCGTCATGGCCCCGCCGCCCGGCTACCTGGCCGGGGTGCGCGAGCTCTGCGACCGCCACGGCATCGTCTTCGTGCTCGACGAGGTGATGGCCGGCTTCGGGCGGACGGGCGAGTGGTTCGCCGCGGACCTCTACGGGGTGGTGCCCGACCTGATGACCTTCGCCAAGGGCGTGAACAGCGGCTACGTACCGCTCGGCGGTGTGGCCCTGTCCGGCGGGATCGCGGAGACCTTCGGCAGGCGGCCCTACCCGGGCGGCCTGACCTACTCCGGGCACCCGCTGGCCTGTGCCGCCGCCGTCGCGACCATCAACGTGATGGCCGAGGAGGGCGTCGTGGAGAACGCGGCGCGGCTCGGCGGGTCCTTCCTCGGGCCCGGCCTGCGCGAGCTGGCCGCACGGCACCCCAGCGTCGGCGAGGTCCGCGGGGTGGGCATGTTCTGGGCGCTGGAACTGGTGCGGAACCGGGAGACGCGCGAGCCGCTGGTGCCGTACAACGCGACCGGCGAGGCGAACGCGCCGATGGCCGCCTTCGCGGCCGCCGCGAAGGCGCACGGGGTGTGGCCGTTCGTGAACATGAACCGGACGCATGTCGTGCCGCCGTGCACGGTCACCGAGGCCGAGCTGAAGGAGGGCCTCGCCGCGCTGGACGCGGCGCTGTCCGTCGCCGACACGTACACCGACTGAGGGGAACGGTCCGCCGCCCGCGGCAGCACGCGGCGGGCGGCGACCGCGGGGGCCGCGCGGGCGGCGGGGGCTGCGGCGGGCCGCGCGGGCCGGCGGGCCACCGCGTAAGGTGACGTGCTCACAGGAACGCACCGTTTCGGACGAGCACGACACCCGCACGCACGAGGGAGCCACCCCATCATGTCCGGCAGCACCGGCAACGGCGCCGTCACCCGCAGCACCCTGCGGCAGCAGATCGCCGACGCGCTCCGCGACGAGGTGCTGGGCGGGAGGCTCGGGCCGGGCCGCGAGTTCACGGTGAAGGAGATCGCCGAGCAGTACGGCGTCTCCGCGACGCCCGTGCGCGAGGCGCTGGTCGATCTGGCCGCGCAGGGCCTGCTGGAGGCCGACCAGCACCGCGGCTTCCGGGTGCACGAGTACTCGCTCGGCGACTACCGCGGCATCGTCGAGGCCCGCAGCCTGGTCACCGAGGGCATGCTGCTCGCCCTGGAGGGCGGGCACCGGAGCTACGAGCGCCTGGCGGATCCGCGGCTGGCCGGAGCCGTCGCGGGCGTGCGGCGGCGCGGCGACGAGGCGCGGCGCGCGGCCGCGGCCGGTGACCTCGCCGTGCTGATCGGCTACGACCTGCGTTTCTGGCGGGAGCTGAGCGGCCTGTTCGGCAACCCGTACCTCGGCGACTTCCTGCACCGGCTGCGGGTCCAGTCGTGGGTGTGCGCGGTGCAGCATCTGCGGCGGCTGGCCGACCTGCGGGGCCATCTGTGGTCCGGCCACACCGAGTTGGTGGACGCCCTGGTACGGCGCGACACCGCCGCGGCCCGGACGATCGTCGCCGGCCACAACGCGCACTCCCTCGCGCTGATCGAACGGCTGGCCGCGGGCTGAGCCGCGGGGCCGAGGGCGGACGGCCCGCCCCGACGCACGGCGGGAGCCGCGCCGGGCGGCACGGACTACCCTTCATAACTGCTGATCGTGCCGTGACCGCCGTGCCGTTCGGGGACGCTGTGTGAGGAGCCCTCTTTTGGCCTGTGACCTGTGGCTGGTACCGCTCGTCGACGTGTTGTGCCACACGCCCGACAACCCGTTCGCCGAGGAACTCGCGCAATACAACAAGGCGCTCGCCGAGGCGGGACTGCCGCCGGTGCCGGTGTACCAGTACATGCCGGGCCTGTCGGGCGACGTCGCGCCGGTGGCCGGGTTCGACTACGACGCCCTGCACTTCCTGCGCCGCGCCCACCTGCTGCAGCTGTGCGGACTGCAGGTGACGCCGGTCGACGAACTGGGCGGGGACTACGAGCAGTTGCTGGAGATGTTCGAGTCGACGGCCCAGCAGTCCCATCTGGTGTGGCACTACGACCATGCCGGCGCCTATGTCCCCCTGGACTTCCCGGCGCCCCTGTTCAACGACGAACTCCTGGCCGGCGGCGGGCCTTTGGGCTCCTCGCACGCGCTGCTGCGGGAGTTGGAGGCGGTCGCCCCGGCTATCGGCATCGACCCCGCGAACCCCCCGGCGGCGCCGGCGCCCCCCGCGGGCCCCACCGACCTGGAGCAGCCGGCCGCCCCGGCTCCGCCCGACCCGAGTCCCTTCGCCCGGGAGCGCCACGTGTGGCTGGGCCTGCACGCGGCGGCGACCCGGAGCCTGGCGCAGGGCTCGATGATCGTGTTCAGCTGAGCCCCCTCCCCCACGTGTTCCCGGGCGTACGCCGCCGTCCGCTCCCGGTCCGGAGGGCGGCGCCCCGCCCCCGCGAAATCCGGGTGCGGCGCGGGCCGGTGGCCGTCTAGGGTGCCGGCCATGCAGCCTGCGGACTTCTACACCGGTCTCGTGGCGGACCTCTACGGCCCGCTGAAGTCCTTCCCGCAGGATCCGGAACCGTATGCGCGGTTCGTGCTGCAGGCCGGGGCGCCCGCCCTGGAGCTGGGGTGCGGGGACGGTGACCCGCTGCTGGAGCTGCGCCGGCGAGGCCTGGACGTCGAGGGCGTGGACTCCTCCGCCGACATGCTGGCGCGCCTCGGCCGCCGGGCTGCCGGGCAGGGGACCCCGGTCACCGTGCACCACCAGCGCATGGAGGAGCTCGACCTGCCGCGCCGCTACCGGGCGGTCTTCCTCGCCGGGCCGACGTTCACGCTGCTCCCCGACGACGCCGCGGCGCTCGCCGCGCTGCGGGGTGTCCGCGCCCACCTGGCGGAGGGAGGCAGGTTCCTGGTGCCCCTGTTCACTCCCGGGCCGACCCCGGCAGAGGACGTCGGGCGGGTCCGGACGGCCGTCGCCCCGGACGGCGCGGAGTTGCGGGTGTCGGTCGTCGCCGAGCAGCGCGACGAGACCGCGCGGACCCGGACGACGCTGCTGCGCTACGAGCGCCTGCACGGCTCGCGGTACGACGTCCTGGAGCGTCCGTGGGTCGTGCACTGGTACGGGCGGCGGAGGTTCGAGGAGTTGGCCGGGGAGGCCGGCCTGGAGGTCGAGTCGGTCACCGGTCCGGGCGGCGGGAGCGTGCCCGACGACGCCACCGAGGTGCACGTCCGCCTCGGCGCCGCCGCCTGACCTCGGGGGGCGGCGCCTTCGCGGGCGCGAGGACACGGCGGCATCCACCGGCCGCCCGCTCCGTGGCCTCCTCCGTGGCCTCCTCTGCAGGCTCCTCTGCGGGCTCCTTCCCGGTGGCGCTTCGGGGGACTTCGGAGTCCCTCCTCGAAAAACTGCGACACTTCCGAAGGATCTGTAGCGGCTTTTCGTGCGGCACCCCTCCCCGCCTGCCATGCTGCCCGCCATGACCGGATCGCGCCCCTCCGCCTCGCCGCCCGGGACCGGCGTCGGGACGGTGCATCGCGCCGCCCTGGAAGCCCTGGCCAGGCACGGCCCCCGGCGGACCGGCATCACGCACATCGCCCGGCTGGCGCGCTGCGACCGGTCGTACCTGTACCGGCACTGGGGGGACGCCGGAACCCTGCTCCGGGAAGCCGCGCTGAGGGAGTTCCACCGCCTGCTCCTCGTGGCCCGCGAGGTGCCGGGCAGGCTGCCGCCGCCGCGCTGCCTCCCGGTGCTGCTGGTATTGCGCGCGGCACGGCTGCTGCGCGAGCACCCGGTCGTGGGGGCCTTGGCCCGGCAGGAACCCGAGGCGGTGCACGCGGCCGTGCTGGACACGGGCACCGTCTGGCACGGAACGGCGTGGGAGTGGCTGTGCGCGCACGTGACCGCGGATCTGCCCGCGGGTGCCCGGCGGGACGCGGTGACCCTGGCGGTCCTGACCGCCGCGCTTCCCTACGCGCTCACTCCGCCGGCCGCGGCGGACGCCGGCCGGGCGGCCGAGGCGCGCGCGGTTGTGGACCGCCGACTGGGCCTCACCCTCCACGCCTGCCTGGGGCTGCCGCCCGACTGCCTCGACTGCGTGCCCGCCGGGGGGTGACGCCCGGCGCGCAGTCCTGCCGCGCGCGCCGGACGCCGCCGCCCGGGGCTCCCTGCCGGCGGACCCCCTGCTCGCCGGCCCCTTGCCGGAGGGGGACTAGAACACCGGTGTGCCGTCCTGCGTCAGACGCCAGTTGGTGGCCGCGAAGTCGGCCGGGTCGAGGGTCCCGTTCTCGGTCACGTAGTCGATCATGAGCTGGCGGATCTCGGTGGTGGAGCTGAAGGCGATGTCGGCGCCGGCGATGTGCGGGTAGCCGGAGCCGCCGTTGGCCCGGTAGTTGTTGACGGCGACGACGAAGACCTGGTCGTCGGCGACCGGGGCGCCGTCGTGGGTGAGGTTCCTGATCCGGGACCCCTCGGGCCGGGCGATGTCGATCTCGTAGGAGACGCCCGCCGCCGTGTCGTACATGTAGTCCCAGAAGCTGTTGGCGTTGGTCAGCGTCGCGGTGTCCACCGCCGTGCCGGACGGCACCTGGTGGTAGTACTTCGCCGCGTACTCCAGGTAGTCCCTGAGCTGGGCGCCCGTCAGCTTCTTGCCGTAGAGGGTGTTGTCGTAGATGTAGAGGCCGGCGATGTCGCGGATGGTGACGTCGCCCTGGGGGATGTCGGCGGTGCGACTGAAGGGGGCCGCCACCGAGATGAGCGGCAGGGCCGCGTCGGCCGCCGACAGCCCGGAGGCGACCTGCTTCATCTGGACCTCGTGGATGAAGTCCATGACGGGCACGTCCTTCCAGCAGGCCTCGGCCGCGGAGAGGTCTGCGGTGCAGGTGCCGACGGGCGTGTTGACGTACGACACGACCAGTTCGTGGTCGGCGCGGAGGAGCTTGGTGATCTCCTCGTCCTCGTCGACGCCGGCCGGGTCGAGGGTCGCCGCCTCGATGCCGACGACCCGCCACTGCCCGCGGACGAACTCCATGTCGAAGTCGAAGACCGTGAGCCGCTTGCCGTAGCAGAACGGCTCGGAGAGGACGACGTCCTTGCCGGTGTGCTTGTTCTTCACGGTGTACGAGGGCACCTCGACGTGGGTGTGGCCGACGAGGATCGCGTCGATGCCCGGCACTTCCTCGGCCACGAGGTTGGAGGCGTTCTCCACGTAGGGGAGTTCGTCGCCCCACGAGGTGGAGCCGTCCAGTCCGGAGTGGTCGGTGAGGAAGACGACGTCGCAGCCGAGGGCCCGGAGCCGGGGCACGTACTTCTTCGCCTGCTCGACGAGGCCGGGGAAGACCATCTTCCCGGCGACGTTGTCCTTGTCCCACAGCGCGATGCCCGGGTTGGTCAGACCGAGGATGCCCACCTTGATGTCCGGTCCGTGCGGCACCCGTACGCGCTTGATGGTGTACGGCTGGAACGCGGGCCGCAGCGTCTTCGCGTCGCAGGCGTTCGCACCCAGCAGCGGGAAGCGGCACTGGCTCTCGAACTTCCGCAGCAGCTCGATGCCGTAGTTGAACTCGTGGTTTCCGAGGGCGGCGGCGTCGTACCGCATGGCGTTCATGGCGACGGCCATCGGGTGCCGCGGGGCGTCGTCGCCGGTGATCGGGTCGACGCGGGCGAAGTAGTAGGCCAGCGAGGTGCCCTGGATGATGTCGCCGGCGTCGACGAGGAGCACGCGGTCGTCGCCCTTGGCCTCGCGCTGCTGCTTGATGAGGGTGGCGACGCGGGCGACACCGACCGAGTTGCCCGCCCTGTCGGTGTAGGCGGCGTCCGTGTAGTAGTCCCAGTCGAAGACGTGGCTGTGCAGGTCGGTGGTGCCGAGGATGGAGAACGACCAGGTGTGCGGGGGCCTGTGGTGGTGGTGCGGTCCTCGCTCCGCGGCCTCGGCGGTGGTGGTGCCGACCGCTCCCGCGGCGGCCACGGCCGCGGTGGTGACGGCCGACTTCTTCACGAACTCCCGGCGGTTCATGGGGCTGACGGGCATGCAGTGCTCCTGGGGCTGTGGCGACGCGTGCAGACGGGCTTGCCGTGCGGGGCTACTCGCGTAGATCGTGCTAGCGCCCGCCGGGGCCGAAAACCAGGAGATAACCATGTCCAGGTCAAGGATCGGTCAGCAGGGTGCCCCGGGAAACAGCGGAGGAACAGTCGATGTCGGGCATACCCCGTCTCAGGGACGGTCGTTCAGCCTGATCCGCGGCGGCCACAGCACCCCCGGCAGCGCATCCGCCGGTCCGTGCGCGCGCTCAGACCGCACGTGGTCAGACCGCACGTGGTCAGACCGCACGTGCGGACCACACCGCGCACGGCGGCGAAGCGCCGGCCGGGCCGGGCCGTCCCCGTCGCGGGGGACGGCCCGGCCGCAGCGTCAGGTACCGGACGTCCGGGCGCGGCCGGCGGGCGGCACCTCGCAGGAGGTCCGCCCGCCGGGCCGGCGTCGGGTCAGAGGAACGAGTTGATCTCGATCGTCTCGTTCCGGCCCGGGCCCACGCCGATGGCGGAGATCGGCGCGCCGGACATCTCCTCCAGCGCCTTCACGTAGTCCTGCGCGTTCTTCGGCAGGTCGGAGAAGGACTTCGCCCCGGTGATGTCCTCGGACCAGCCCGGCAGCGTCTCGTAGACGGGCTTCGCGTGGTGGAAGTCGGTCTGCGAGTAGGGCAGCTCCTCGACCCGCCTGCCGTCGATCTCGTAGGCGACGCAGACCGGGATCCGCTCCCAGCCGGTGAGGACGTCGAGCTTGGTGAGGAAGAAGTCGGTGAGGCCGTTGACGCGGGTGGCGTACCGGGCGATGACGGCGTCGAACCAGCCGCAGCGCCGGTCGCGCCCCGTGGTCACACCCCGCTCGCCGCCGATCCGGCGCAGCGCCTCGCCGTCCTCGTCGAAGAGCTCGGTCGGGAAGGGGCCGGCTCCGACGCGTGTGGTGTACGCCTTCAGGATGCCGATGACCCGGCTGATCTTCGTCGGGCCGACGCCGGCACCGGTGCAGGCGCCGCCCGCGGTGGGGTTGGAGGAGGTGACGAAGGGGTACGTCCCGTGGTCGATGTCGAGCAGGGTGCCCTGCCCGCCCTCGAACAGCACGACCTTGTCCTGCTCCAGCGCCTGGTTCAGGACCAGCACCGTGTCCGCGACGTACGGCCGGAGCTGCTCCGCGTAGTCGAGGAGCTCCTCGACGACCTGGCCGACGGCGATCGCGCGCCGGTTGTAGAGCTTGGTCAGGACCTGGTTCTTGACGTCGAGGGCCGCCTCGACCTTCTGCGTCAGGATCGACTCGTCGTACAGGTCCTGCACCCGGATGCCGACGCGGTTGATCTTGTCCGCGTAGGTGGGGCCGATGCCCCGTCCGGTGGTGCCGATCTTGCGCTTCCCCAGGAAGCGCTCCGTCACCTTGTCGACCGTGACGTTGTACGGCGTGATGATGTGCGCGTTGCCGCTGACCAGCAGCTTGGACGTGTCGACGCCGCGCTCGTTCAGGCCGCTCAGCTCGGAGAGCAGGACCGAGGGATCGACGACGACGCCGTTGCCGATGACGGGCGTACAGCCGGGCGACAGGATGCCGGAAGGAAGGAGGTGCAGTGCGTACTTCTGGTCGCCGACGACGACCGTGTGGCCGGCGTTGTTGCCGCCCTGGTAGCGCACTACGTAGTCCACCGACCCGCCGAGCAGGTCGGTCGCCTTCCCCTTGCCTTCGTCACCCCACTGAGCACCGAGCAGCACAAGTGCGGGCACGCGCGTACACCCCTTCCGGGCGGGGCATGTCCAAGGCCGGGGGCGTACGCGTAGAGTTCCCGCCGCGTCCGCGGAGGGTTCCCACCGCGGACCGCCGCGACCGTCTTCGGCCGCCCGACCGTCGGACCGGATGCCCCGGAATAGACGAAGCCCCTGGCGCAATAGCGCAAGGGGCTCTTGCACAAAGATGCTACCCGAGGAAGCGAGGCAGGACCGAGGTGGCGACTTTCGCGACGTCCGACCAGCTGTTGGTGATCATCGATCCGGTGGCCCGGCGGGCCGACGGAGAGGCGGTACGGATCGCGAAGGACGTGCTCAGCGCGGGTGCGGCGACCAAGGTGTGCCTGCCGGACGACCCGGAGGAGTTCGCCCGTGCGCTGGCGCGCCGCGGCTCGCGCCGGCCGGTGGTGGTCGGCGACGACCGGGCCTTCCTGCGCACGGTGTCGCTGCTGCACCGGCAGCGGGAACTGGCCGGCTGCCCGCTCTCGGTGGTGCCGGTGGGCCCCAGGTTGTCGGTGTCCCGCTCGCTGGGCCTGCCGACCGGCGCGGTCACGGCGGCGCGGGCCGTGCTGGACGGGGTGGAGCAGCGGCGGGACCTGCTGGTGGACGACAGCGACGGGGTGGTGCTGGGCGCCGTCGGCATTCCCCCGGCCGCCGTACCGCAGGACACCGGGGAGGCGCCGGCGCAGGCCGCTCCCTGGCTGCGGACCTGCCGCTCCCTGGTGCGCACCCTGGTCCCCGCCCGCCCCGGCCGGGCCGACGGGGGCGCACCGGGCCCGTCCCGGATCCGCGTGGAGGTGGACGGGGTGACGGTGGTGGACCTCGGTCAGCCGGTGGCGGCGGTGTCCGTGACACCGGGGGACTCGGGCGTGGCCGAGGTGGAGGTGCGGTCGGCGCCGGCGGGCTCGGAGGAGGAGCCGGTGCGGACGGTGGGGCGGACGGTGTCCGTCTCGGGGGAGGACTTCCGGTACCGGGCGGACGCCGGGGTGTGCGGGCCGGTACGCCGGCGGACCTGGACGGTGCGGGAGGGGGAGCTGGGGCTGGTGGTGCCGGGCTAGGGCGCGTTCCGAGATACCGATTCCCGCGCGGCGCCCGCGGGGCCCGGCGCGCACTCTCGACGCGCCCTCACCCGAACAGGCGTCGGCGGTGTGCCTGCCAACGCTCCATCATCTCGGCCACGTCCCGCTCGATGAACTCGAAGAACGCCAGGGTCTCCGCGAGCCGCCGCCCCGCCGGGGTCTCGCGTCCGAGGCTGCTGACGCCCTCGCGCAGGGCGGCCTCCCACCGCTTGATGATCGCCTCGCGGTTGGTGAGCGCCTGGTACCACTGGTCGCCGTGCACCCGGTACCGCTCCCTGCGGGACCCGGGCTCCCGCTCGCGCGAGAGCATGTGCACCTGGGAGAGGTAGCGCACCGCGCCGGACACGGCAGCCGGGCTGATCTTGAGCTGCCCGCCCAGTTCGGCGGAGGTCAGCGCACCGTCGTCCGAGGCGAGCAGCGCGGAGAAGACCCGTGCCGGCATCCGCGGCAGACCGGCTTCGACGAGTTGCGCCGCGAAGCGCTCCACGAAGCGGGAGACCGCCTCCGGATCCCGCTCCGCCGTCTCCGGCTCCGCCATGCCTCGATCATCTCCCCTGCTGCAACCGGCCGGTGGCTCCCCGGTGAGTCTATCCGCCGTTCACTGAGTTCCTTAACTTCACAAACTTCTGAAAGAAGCGTACGTTCTGCTTCATGACGAAGGCAATCACCGTCTCCGGTCTGCACAAGTCGTTCGGCCGCACCCACGCGCTGGACGGCCTCGACCTCGACGTCGAGACCGGAGAGGTCCACGGCTTCCTCGGCCCCAACGGGTCCGGCAAGTCCACCGCGGTCCGCGTCCTGCTCGGCCTGCTGCGCGCCGACGCCGGCACCGCCCGGGTACTCGGCCGCGACCCCTGGCGGGACGCGGTGGAGGTGCACCGACGCATCGCCTACGTCCCCGGCGACGTGACGCTGTGGCGCAACCTCTCCGGGGGCGAGGTCATCGACCTGTACGGCCGGCTGCGCGGCGGCCTCGACGGCGCCCGCCGCGCCGAACTGGTCGAACGCTTCGAACTCGACACCACCAAGAAGGGCCGCACCTACTCCAAGGGCAACCGGCAGAAGGTCGCCCTGGTGGCCGCGTTCGCCTCGGACGTCGACCTGCTCGTCCTCGACGAACCGACCTCGGGCCTGGACCCGCTGATGGAGGCGGTGTTCCAGCGCTGCGTGGCCGAGGAGCGCGAGCGCGGCCGCACGATCCTGCTGTCGTCGCACATCCTCAGCGAGGTGGAGGAGCTGTGCGACCGGGTGAGCATCATCCGCAAGGGGCGCACCGTGGAGAGCGGTTCGCTCGCCGAACTGCGCCATCTGACCCGGACCAGCGTGTCAGCCGACCTGGCCGGCCCGCCCGACGGGCTGGCCTCGCTGCCCGGCGTGCACGACCTCGACGTCCGCGGGAACCGGGTGCGCCTCCAGGTCGACACCGACCGGCTGGACGCGGTACTGCGGCAGCTCGCCGCGACCGGGGTCCGCTCGCTCACCTCCACCCCGCCGACGCTGGAGGAACTGTTCCTGAGCCACTACCGGGAGGACCTGCGCCGGCCGGAGGCGTCCCGGTGACCGCCGTCCTCCCGGCCCGCGCCGCCGGCAGCCCCCGGCTCGCCGGAACCGGCGCCCTGCTCCGCTTCGCCCTGCGCCGCGACCGGCTGATGCTGCCGATGTGGATCGCGGTCACGGCACTCATGGTCGGATCGATGCCGCACGCCCTCGCCGGCATCTACTCCACCGACGCCCAGCGCGCCGCCCTGGCGGGGCAGATGTCCGCCGACTCCTCACTGCGCGCCATGATCGGCCCGGTCTTCGGCGACTCCCTCGGCGCGCTCACCGCCTGGCGGGTGGGCGTGTACGCCGGTGTGCTCGCGGCGGTGATGAGCATGCTCGTCGTCGTGCGGCACACCCGGGACGAGGAGGAGAGCGGCCGCCAGGAACTGGTGGCGTCCGGTGTGGTGGGCCGCCGGGCGCCGCTGACCGCGGCACTGCTCGCCGCGGCGGTCTCCGACGCCGTCCTGGCGCTGCTGGTGGTCGCGGGCCTGTCCGGGCAGGGGTACTCCGGCGCGCTCGCCCTCGGCCTCGCCGTCGCGGGCACCGGCATGGTCTTCGCCGCCGTGGCGGCGATCGCCGCGCAGTTCACCGAGAGCGCACGGCTGGCCCGCGGTATGACGGCGGCGGCGCTCGGAGCGGCCTTCGTGCTGCGCGCGGCGGGCGACTCGGCCACGGACGGCGGCTCGTCCGCGGCGACCTGGCTGTCCCCGCTGGGCTGGCTGGAGAACGTACGGGCGTACGCCGGGAACCGCTGGTGGGTGCTGCTGCTGCCGGCCGCGGCGGTCGCCGCGCAGACGGCGGTGGCGTACGCGCTCGCCGGCCGCCGGGACCTCGGTTCGAGCTTCCTGCCCACCCGCCCCGGCCCGTCGGCCGGCCGCCTCGGCACCGCGGCCGCGCTGGCCTGGCGGCTCCAGCGCGGCACCCTGCTCGGCTGGAGCGCCGGCTTCCTCCTCGCCGGGGCCGTCTACGGAGCGATGACACAGGGCGCGGTCGACCTGGTCGGCGACAACGAGCAGGCCCGTGAGGTCTTCCGGCGGATGGGCGGGCAGGCCGGGCTCACGGACGCCTTCCTCGCCGCGGTGATCGGCCTGCTGGGGCTGGTCGCTTCGCTGTATGCGGTCGCCTCGGTGCTGCGGCTGCACGGCGAGGAGACCGGGGGGCGGGCCGAACCGGTCCTGGCGGCGCCCGTCGGCCGCCTCGGCTGGGCCGCCGGCCACCTGCTGACCGCTTTCGCGGGCAGTATCTGGATCATGCTGCTCGCGGGGCTGGGCTTCACCGCCGGCTACGGCGGGGACGCCGGCCCGATCCTCGGGGCGTGCCTGGTCCAGATCCCGGCGGTGTGGACGGTCGGCGGTGCGGCGGTGCTGCTGTACGGCCTGTCGCCCCGGCTGGCGCCCGCGGCCTGGGCCGCGGCCGGCGCGGTCCTGCTGATCGGCTGGATCGGCCCGGCCCTGGACGCGCCGCAGTTCGTCCTGGACCTCTCCCCGTTCGGCCATCTGCCCAGGCTGCCCGGGGGGCCGATGCGCTGGCAGCCGGTGCTGGTGCTGCTGGCCATGTCGGCGGCGGCCACGGCGGGCGGACTCGCGGCACTGCGACGGCGCGACCTGACGTCGTCGTCCTGACCGCCCGGTCCGACCGCCCGGTCCGACCGGGCGGTCCGACCGGGCGGTCCGACCTGCACGAACGCAGGACCCCGACACCGCCCGACGGGCACAGGGACCCCGACACCGCCCGACGGGCACGGGGCCCGACACCGCCCGGCCGGTGCAGGGGCCCGCCGGGAACCTCGGGGCGGCCCGGGCACGTCCCCTCCCCCATGGGAGAACGTGCACAGGCCGCCACGGGATGCGTGACCGCGGTCGCCGGGGCCGGCGCCGGACTGGCGCTGTGGTCCCTCGACGCCCGCGCACGGCTGTGGCGGTTCGAGGAGATGCCCGACTGGAGCGTCCTGTACGCCGAGCTGCCGCTCGCGGTCCTCGGCGGCACCGCCGCCGCCCTCACCGTCTGGGCGCTGGTCGTGCGGGGCCTGCGCCGGAGGACGGCGGACCCGCACCGCGGCCGCTGAACAGGCGGCGCGTCCGCCTGCCCGGCGGGGTCAGACCACCACGTCGAGTGCGCGGAGCCCCCGGATGACGAAGTTCGGCTTCCGCTCGGGCTCGGCGGCCGGGGCGAGTGCGGGCGCCCGTCGCAGCAGCGCCCGCAGGGAGGCGGCCAGCTCGATACGGGCGAGGGGCGCGCCGATGCAGTAGTGGAGACCGGCGCTGAAGGAGATGTGGGGGTTGTCCCGGCGGGCGAGGTCGAGCCGGCCGGGTGCCCGGAAGGCCTTCGGGTCGTGGTTCGCGGACCCGAAGAGCAGCGCGATCTCGGCGCCCCTGGGGAGGACCGTCCCGTCGATCTCCACCTCGTCCAGCACCCAGCGCTCGAAGAGCTGCAGCGGGGTGTCGTAGCGCAGCAGTTCCTCCACCGCGGACGGCACCAGCGTGTGGTCGGCGCGCAGTGCGGCGAGCTGCTCCGGGTTGCGGAACAGTGCCCACCAGCCGTTGACCGTGGCGTTCACGGTGGCCTCGTGGCCGGCGTTGAGCAGCAGCGCGGCGGTGGAGACCATCTCCTGTTCGGTCAGCCGGTCGTCCCGGTCGTGCGCCGCGATGAGCCCGGAGATCAGGTCGTCGCCGGGGTCCGCCCGCCGGGCGGCGATGAGCGCGCGCAGGTACCCGGAGAACTCCTCGGAGGCTCGCACCGCGCGTGCGGCGGTCTCCGGCGGCGGGTCCAGCTCGTACATCCCGCAGATCGCCGCCGACCAGGGCCGCAGGCGGGGCCGGTCGGGCTCCGGGATGCCGAGCATCTCGGCGATGACGGCGACCGGCAGCGGTTCGGCGACCTCCGCGAGCAGGTCGCCGCCGCCGGACGCCACCAGCCGGTCCACCAGCTCGCCGGCCAGCCGCTCTATGTAGGGTGCCAGCCGCTCCACCGTCCGCGGGGTGAACGCCTTCGACACCAGCCGGCGGATCCGGGGGTGGTCCGGGGGTTCCAGGTCGAGCATGCCGTGGTCGTTGAGGGTGTGGAACGGCTCCTGCTCGGGCGGGGGCGGCGTCCGCCCGAATTCCTCGTGGCTGAACCGGTGCAGGTACGTGCGCCCCAGCCGGCGGTCCCGCAGCAGGGCGGCCACGTCCGCGTGGTGCGGCACCAGCCACTGGTCGCCGGGCTCGTGGTACAGCACGCGCCCGCGCTCCCGCAGCTCGGCGTAGGCGGGGTAGGGATCCGCGACGAACGCCGGATCCCAGGGGCGGAAGGGAAGCTCGGAGGGGGCTGCCATGCCGGGACGCTAGCCGCTCAGCCCCCGGGTCGGCCAGGGTTCACCGGCCACCGCCGCGCGGGCCGCCGCCGTCTCGGCCGCCGTCCGGGCCGCACCGCTGGGGCCCGGACCGGGCCGCGCGGGCCGGACGGACCGCGCAGGCCGTCCGCGGCCGCCTCACCACGCCAACTGGGCGATCTCCTCCGCCACCACCGCGCAGGCGTCCGCCGCCGGGTCGATCAGCGGGAAGTGGCCGACGTCCTCCAGCAGGGTCAGCCCCACCACCTCGCCGGCCTTCGCCGCCTCCTCCGCGTAGGACTCGGCGACCGCCTGCGGGACGACCAGGTCGGTGCGGCCCTGCACCAGTGCCGTGGCGATGCCGGTGGGCAGCAGCAGCGCGGGGTCGGCGTACGGCTGCCGCTCGGCGAACGCGTCGTCCCCGCCGAGGAGTTGCCGGGCCGCGCCGCCGCACACGTCGAGCTTCTGGGCGACCGCGAAGTCGGCGATCGGGGCGAGGGCCACGACCCCGCGCAGCGGGGCGGAGTGCGCGGTGCGCCAGGGGGCGTCCGCGGGCAGGACGTGGCGGGCCGCCGCCCACAGGGCGAGGTGGCCGCCCGCCGAGTGGCCGGTGAGCACCGTGCGGCGCGGGTCGGCCTGCGGGAGCGCCTCGCGGACCAGCGCGGGGAGGGCGTCGAGGGCGGCCGCCACGTCGTCGAAGGTGTCCGGCCAGCGGCCCGCGACCGGCTCGCCGCCCGCGTCCCCCGCGTCCTCGCCGGGGCCGCGCCGGTACTCCACGTTTGCCACCGCGAAGCCCCTGCGGGCCAGGAAGTCCGCGAAGGGGCTGACGTGCCGCCGGTCGTACGGCGCCCGCCACGCGCCGCCGTGCAGCACGGCCACCAGGGGGGCGAGTCCGGCCGGGACGGCGTCGCCGCCGCGCGGTGCGTAGAAGTCGATCACCTGGTCGGGGTGGTCACCGTAGGCGGCTGCGGCGTCGGGCTCGACCGGCGAGTGCGCGAAGGCGGACTCCTCCTCGGCGGCGGCCCGGGATACGGCGACGTCGTCCGGCATGCTCCAACCTCTCAACGACGAAACGGACTTGGTGAACCGGTGTGGCGGACCAGGGGTGAATCAGGCCGTTGGCCGGGACGTTATCAGGCCGGTGACGTGCGCGGATACGGGGATGTCACGCAGGGTGAGGGGTAAACGGTTCTGCGATCCGGTCCCGCCGACCGCATGTCCCCCGGGGCCCGACATGTCCACCACGGCCGCGACCCTGCGCCACGAACCGCCCACCGAACGTGCGCGGACGGCGGTACGCGCCCACGCCGATACCGGGGGATGCGGACGGCCGACCGCGCCTCCCCCGGCGGTCGGCGGCCCGGACCGCCGACCGCACCCGGCCGAGCACACGTCCGACCACCCTCGCCCGGAAGAGGGGCGGGCACCCCGGCACCCCGGCACCCCGGCACCCCGACAGCCGCGTACCCCGGCGGCCGCGTACCCCGGCGGCCGCGTACCGGACCGGCCGCGCCCGCCGGGCCCGGATCCCGGCCACCGCGCGGGCACCGGGTTGACGCGGTCGCGCCGGGTCCCGGGGCCGGGCAGGTGCCGGGCCCCGGGCCCGCCGCGACCGCGACCGCGGCTACTGCGCGGGGAACTCCGCCAGAACCTCGCCCAGCACCCGCGCCGCCCGTTCCACGTCCGCGAATCCCACGTACAGCGGCGTGAACCCGAAGCGCAGCACGTCCGGGGCGCGGAAGTCACCGACCACGCCCCGCTCGATCAGCCGCTTCATCACGGCCCCGGCGAGGGACTCGCGCCCGGCCCCGGCCCGGCCGGGGCCGGGCGGGCAGCGCAGCGCGACCTGGCTGCCCCGCTCCCGGTGGGCGAGCGGCGTCAGGCACTCCACCCGGTCCTCGGGGACGTGGGCGCGCACGCACTCCAGGAAGAAGTCGGTCAGGGCGAGCGACTTGGCGCGCACCGCCTCGATCGACACCCCCTCCCACACCCCGAGGGCGGCCTCCAGGGCCAGCAGGGACAGGATCTCCGGGGTGCCGACCCGGCCCCGCACGGCGCCGGACGCCGGCTCGTAGCCGGCCCGCATGCCGAACGGCTCCGCGTGCGAGTTCCACCCCGGCAGCGGGGAGTCGAAGGCGTCCTGGAGGCCCCGGCGGACGTACAGGAACGCCGGCGACCCGGGACCTCCGTTGAGGTACTTGTAGGTGCAGCCGACGGCGAGGTCGACCCCGTGCTCGTCCAGCCCCACCGGCAGCGCGCCCGCGCTGTGGCACAGGTCCCAGACGGACACCGCGCCCGCCGAGCGGATCGCCGACGTCAGCGCCGGCAGGTCGTGCAGCCGGCCGGTGCGGTAGTCGACCTGGTTGAGCAGTACGGCGGCCGTGCGGTCGCCCAGCGCGCCCAACACCTCGGCCGGCGCCACCGGCCGCAGCGTGCGGCCCGTCATCCGGGCCGCCGACTGCGCCAGGTAGCCGTCGGTGGGGAAGGTGGTCGCGTCGACCAGGACCTCGTCCCGGTCCTCACCCGCCAGCCGGACCGCCGCCACCAGCGCCTTGAAGACGTTCACGCTGGTGGAGTCGCCGACCACGATCTGCCCGGGGGCCGCACCGACCAGCGGCGCGATCAGGTCGCCGATCCGCTCCGGCGCCGTCCACCAGCCGCTCTCCTCCCAGGAGCGGATGCGCAGCTCGCCCCACTCCCGGCGGACCACGTCCGCCACCCGCTCCGGGACGGCGGCCGGGAGCGCGCCCAGCGAGTTGCCGTCCAGGTAGACGACGTCGTCCAGCACGAACTCGGCCCGCTTCGCGGCCAGCCCGTCCGCCGCGTCCAGTTCCTCCGCGCGCTCCGCCGTGTCAGACATGGGACCTCGCCGTCCACAGCTCCGGGAACACGTTCTTCCGGGCCCGCTTCTCCAGCCAGGCGACCCCGGCCGAGCCGCCGGTGCCCTGCTTGGCGCCCATCGCGCGGCGGGTGGCCACCAGGTGGTCGTTGCGCCAGCGCCACACCAGCTCGGCCACGTCCGTCAGCGCCTCGCCGAGCCGCACGAGCTCGTCGTCCTGGTCACCGGAGTAGACGGCCGCCCAGGCCTCCTCCACCGCATCCGAGGACTCGTGGCGCCGGGTCACGTCGCGGTCGAGGACGGACGCGGGGACGGCGTGACCGCGCCGCGCCAGCAGCCGGACCACCTCGTCGTACAGGCTCGGCTCGTGCAGCGCCTTCTCCAGCTCGGCGTGCACCCGGGGGGCGCCCCGGTGCGGCACGAGCATCGACGCCGACTTCTCGCCGAGCAGGAACTCCATACGCCGGTACATCGCCGACTGGAACCCGGAGCCCTCGCCCAGGGCGGAGCGGTAGGAGTTGAACTGGGCCGGGGTGAGCTGGCCGAGCGGCGTCCAGGAGGCGTTCAGCGCCTCCAGTTCGCGGACCGACCTCTTCAGCGCGGCGATCGCCGTCGGCACGTCGTCGGACCTCAGCGCGCGGGCCGCGGTCTCCCACTCGTGGACGATGACCGTGAACCACAGCTCCATCACCTGGGTCGTGACCAGGAAGACCATCTCCCCGGGGTCGTCGGAGAGGGTGTGCTGGAGGTGGGTGAGGACGTCCGCCTTGACGTAGTCCTCGTACGGCGTGGTGCCGTGGAAATCGAGATGCGGGGTCTCGGGCTCAAGAGCCTCTTGGGACATCGCTGTCTCCTGCTGTGCTCCGGGTAGCGGTCCGCCCCTGCCGATGCCGGCACGGGGGCCCCGGTCCCCATCCGAATCCTCGGCAATCACTCCGGCGACCGCAAGGCCCGCCTGGTCACAGACCGCCCCGGCCGGCACCGGCAGCCGGTGCCGCGCGCGCCCGGCCCGCCGGGTCGGCAAGCGCCCGGCCCGCCCGTCCGGCGATTCCCCGGCCCGCCCGTCCGGCGGCGCCCGACTCACCCGTTCGACGTGCGCCCGGCCCGCCCGTCCGCCGGTGCCGCCCGCGGCCCGCATGGAGCAACCCGCATGGAGCAACCCGCATGGAGCAACCCGTATGGAGCAACCCGTATGGAGCAACCCGCGTGGAGCGGCCCGCGAACGTCCTCGCCGCGCGGGGTGCGTGCCGTGGTGCGGCGCGTCACCCGGTGGTGGGCGCCCCCGGTCCTTCCCGCACCAGCGGCGACCGGTCCAGGATGACGATGCCGGTCACGGCCAGGGCCGCACCGAGGATCTGCAGGGCGAGGAACCCGGACGCGGCCAGCCGCTCGTGGAAGACGGCGGCACCGATCAGGACGGCGCCGATGGGTTCGACGGTGTCGATGAGGGGCAGGCCGACGGCCAGGGATCCGGCCTGGAAGGAGCTCTGCGCCAGCAGCAGCCCCGCCGAGCCGACGAGGAGCAGCGCATACGGCTCCCAGTGCCCCAGCGCCGCCGCACCCCGGTCCCGGAACAGTACGGCCGCGCTCTTCGTCAGCGCGTCCAGCAGGGCGAAGAGGAGCCCGGCGGCCGCCGCGTACACGCCCGCGCGGACCCGGCCGGAGGAGCGGAGACCGGTCGGCACCAGCACGGTGAGGCAGGCGGCGACGACCGCCAGCAGCGGCAGCCACTCCGCCGCGCCGGGCCGGCTCTCCGCTGCGGAGTAGGGCAGCACGGCCAGGAAGGCGGCCACCCCGCCCGCTGTGCACACCGCCCCCGCGACCTCGCGGCGGGTGAGGCGCCGGCGGTGGCGCCGGGCGAGGAGCGGCAGGGCGAACAGGAGGTCCGTCGACGCCAGCGGCAGCACCAGCACCAGCGGGCCGACGGCGAGCGCCACCCCCTGGACGAGGAAGGAGAAGGCCGACAGGGCGATACCGGCCAGCCACAGCGGCCGGTGGGCCAGTACGAGGATCAGCCGCGGGTGCAGGGACTCCTTCTCGGGCACGGTCGCCGCGGCCTCCTGCTGCAGCACGGCCGCCACGGCGAAGCAGCAGGCCGCCAGCAGCGCGGCCGGTACGGCGACGGCGACAGTCACGATCACAGGATGCTCGCCGGACGGTGGGGCCGCACACCAGCGCAGGCCGCGCGCCCGGGGCGGCGGATCGGTGCACCGCTCACATGGGGCGGCGGCGCAGGCGCTTGTCCGCCGCCACCACGAGTGCGGTGAGAGCGGCGACGCCGAGGATGCGCAGCCAGGCCCGGCCGGTGAGGGGGGCGGTGTGGAAGAGGCGGTTCATGGCCGGAAGGTAGGTGAGGGCGAGCTGTCCGGCCGCCTGGGTGAGAAGGCCGCCGATGATCCACCGGTTGGTGAACAGGCCGAGGTGCCACGCCGAGCGGGTCAGGGACCGGCAGCTGAAGAGGTAGAAGGCCTCGACGGTGACGAAGAGGTTCACCGCCGCGGTACGCGCCCCGGGCAGTCCGGCGCCCGTGCCGCGTTCCCAGGTGAACAGCCACCAGGAGCCGGCGACGAGGAGCGCGGAGACGAGCAGGACGCGCAGGGCCAGGGCGCCGGTGAGCAGGGGGCGGGCGGGGTCGCGGGGCGCCCGCTTCATGATGCCGGCCTCCTTGGGTTCGAAGGCGAGCATGAGGCCCAGGGCGACGGCGGTGGTCATGTTGATCCAGAGGATCTGGGTGGGCAGGATCGGCAGGGTGGCGCCCAGCAGGATCGCCACCAGGATGACCAGGCCCTCGCCCATGTTGGTCGGCAGGGTCCACACGATGAACTTGGTGAGGTTGTCGAAGGCGCCCCGGCCCTCCTCGACGGCGGCCTCGATGGTGGCGAAGTCGTCGTCGGTGAGGACCATGTCGGCGGCGTCCTTGGCGACCTCGGTGCCGCCGCGCCCCATGGCGACGCCGATGTCGGCCTGGCGCAGGGCCGGGGCGTCGTTGACACCGTCGCCGGTCATCGCCACCACCTGCCCGCGGTCCTGCAGAGCGCGGACCAGCCCGAGTTTCTGCTCCGGTGAGACCCGGGCGAAGACGTGCGCCCGGTCGACCGCGCCCGGGTACTCCTGGGCGGGCAGGGCCGCCAGGTCGGCTCCGGTGAGCACCCGCCGCCCGTTCCCGCCCGGCCGGTCGAGCAGTCCGATGCGGTCGGCGACGGCGGACGCGGTCGCCGCGTGGTCCCCGGTGATCATTTTGACGGTGATGCCGGCGGTCCGGCAGGCGGCCACGGCGGCGGTGGCGGCTTCGCGCGGAGGGTCCAGCATGGCCTGCAGTCCGGTGAGGACCAGCGTGCCCGGCAGCTCCCGCTCACCGAGGGTGTCCGCTTCGCCGGGCGGTCGCACGGCGGTGGCCAGGACCCGCATGCCGGCGGAGGCCAGCTGCTCGGCGGCGGCGAGGACCGCGGCGGGGTCCAGCGGCCGGACGCCGCCGTCGGCGGCCATCTGGCGCCGGCACATCCCGGTGATCCGTTCGACGGATCCCTTGGCCAGCACGACCGGGCCGCCGGTGGTGCGGTGGAGGGTGGCCATGTACTGCCGCTCGGAGCTGAAGGGGATGGTGTCGATCCGGGGGAAGCGCTCGTTCACCTCCGCGGCGGGCAGGCCGCCCTTGGCCGCGGCGGCGAGCATCGCTCCTTCCGTGGGGTCGCCCAGCAGGTCCCACCGGCCGTCCCTGCGGGTGAGAACGGCGTCGTTGCAGCCGGCGCCCGCCAGCAGGCTCCACCACAGGGCGCGGTCCGCTTCGGCGGGGGCGGCGGAGCCGTCCGGGCCCCGTACGTCGCCGTCGGGCGCGTACCCCGAACCGGTGATGTCGAAGGCGGCGTCGGGTGTCCGGACCGTGCGCACGGTCATCTGGTTCTCGGTGAGCGTCCCGGTCTTGTCGGAGCAGATGACCGTGGTGCTGCCGAGTGTCTCCACGGCGGGAAGCCTGCGGATCACCGCGCGGCGCCGGGCCATCCGGGCGACCCCGATGGCCAGGGTGATGGTGACCGCGGCGGGAAGCCCCTCCGGGATCGCGCCCACCGCCAGGGCGACGGCCGCGGTGAAGGTCGGCACCGCCTCCTGCCCGCGCACCAGGCCGATCGCGAAGGTCATCGCCGCCAGAGCGAGGATCACCGCGGTGAGGATCCTGCTGAAGGCGGCGAGCTTGGCGGTCAGCGGGGTCGCCAGCGTCTCCGCGGCCCCCACCAGCCGGTGGATGGCACCCAGTTCGGTCTCCGGGCCGGTCGCGACCGCGACCCCGGCCCCCCGCCCGGCGGTCACCAGGGTCCCGGAGTGCAGCATGTTCCTCCGGTCGGCGACCGGGGTCCGCGGGTGCAGCACCACCTCGTCCTTGGCCACCGGGGCGGACTCACCGGTCAGCGCCGACTCGTCCACGCGCAGGTCGTCGGCCCGGACCAGGCGGACGTCGGCGGGCACCCTGTCCCCCGCCTCCACCAGCACCAGATCCCCCGGGACCAGGGCGGAGGAGGGCACCTGCCGCTGCCGGCCCCGGCGCACCACGGTCGCCGTCGTGCGCACCATCGCCCGCAGCCCCTCGAGCGCGGTCTCGGCCCTCGACTCCTGCACGAACCCGACGAGCGCGTTCACCAGCACCACACCGAAGATCACCGCCGAGTCGACGTACTCGCCCAGCACAGCGGTGATGACGCCGGCGGCCAGCAGGACGTGCACCAGCGGGTGGTGGAACTGGGCCACAGCCCTGCGCAGCAGGCCGGCGCCGGCCGCCGGGGGAAGCTCGTTGGGCCCGTACCGCTCCAGCCGCAGCGCCGCCTCCTCGCCGCTCAGTCCGCCGTCCGCGTCGGTCTCCAGCAGCAGCACGACCTCACGGGCCGCCAGGGCGTGGTGCGCTTCCGCCGCGGGACCGGGAGTCCGCCGGGGCGCGGCGCCCGCCGGATCATGAGCGGGCACGGGAGCCCCGGACGACGACGACCGGGCAGTGGGCGTGGTGCAGTACGGCCTGGCTGACCGAGCCCAGGAACAGCCCGGTGAACCCGCCTCGGCCCCGGGCGCCGACGACGACCAGTCCGGCGCCCGCGCTCGCCTCGATCAGCGCCTCGCGGACCCCGCCCCGGACCGGCGCCTGTTCGACCGGGACGTCCGGGTGGCGCGCGCGGCAGTCGACGGTGGCTTCGGCGAGCAGGCGCCGCTCGCCCTCGGCGAGCTCGCCGGGACCGGCGGCGTAGGGCGCCGACGGATCCGGTGGCGGCGACGGCGGCACACTCCACGGCGTCCACGCGTGCAGGGCGACGATTCCGGTACCGCGCAGGGCGGCCTCGGTGAAGGCGAACTCGACGGCGGCCGCTCCGGCCGGTGAGCCGTCGACGCCGAGGAGGACCGGGCCGGTGCTGCCACCGGTGCCGGTGGTGGTGCTGGTGCCGGTGCCGGTGGGGGTGCCGGTGGGGGTGCTGGCGCTGGCGGTGGTGCTGGCGGTGCTCTCGAGCCGGCCGCGCACCACCATGACCGGGCAGGCCGCGTGCGCGGCCAGCTGGACCGCCGTCGCCCCCAGCAGCAGCTCCGCGAAGCCTCCGAGCCCGCGGCTGCCGACGACCACCAGTTCCGCCGTCCGCGACCGGTCCTGCAGCACCGTCGGCGGCCCGCCCGCCACCACCGCGCCGCTCACCTCGACGTCGGGCGCCACCGCCCGGGCGTGTTCGACCGCTTCGGCCACCAGGCGGCGCGCCGTCTCACGGAGCATCTCCTCCGGGGAGCCCGGCTGCCAGGGCCCGAGCGGCACGTGCACGGCCGGCCAGAAGAACGCGTGCACCACCTCGAGTCCGCAGCCGCGGAGCCGCGCCTCGTGCACCGCGACCGCCACGGCCTGCGCACTGCCGGCCGAGCCGTCGACGCCCACCACGACCGGCCGGCTCACCGCGCGCCCTCCGTCCGCCCGGGTACCGCCCCCGACGCGCGGCCGCCGCCGCTCCGGCCCGGGCGCACGGGCACGGGCACGGGCACGGCGGAAGGGCCGTGCAGAGGGGATACGCGCAGAGGGGATACGCGCAGAAGGGGCAAAGGGGATACGTGCAGAGGGGGCACGTGCAGGTGTCCGGCACTCGTCATCGGCAAGACCTCCTCACCCCACTCTGTCCCAAGAACCGGCCCCCGTCCCGTCGTCGGCACCCGCCCTGTCCCCGGGGCCCTGGCCGGGGCCCCGGGAGCCGGACGAGCTGCCGGGCGCGGGCCGAGCGGCCCGGGGTGGGCCGGGGATTCCTCCGATGGGGTGTCACCGGTTCTCCCGGCGATCAGCGGCGCCGCGCGTGGCCGGGCGGTCGCGGGCCGGGCACGGCCTGCATCATGGGGGGATGGACGTCAACGAGGTGCTGCTGCCGGGGGTCGGGCTGCGCTACGAGTTCGACAGCCGCGCGGGCGAACGGATCGGCGTGGTCGCCCTGCGCTCCGGCGGATTCGACCTGATGGTCTACGAAAGCACGGACCCCGACGAGGCGCGGACGGTTCTGCAGCTCACCGGGGAGGAGGCCGACACCCTCGCCGAGATCATGGGCGCCCCGCGTATCGCGGAACGGTTCGCCGATCTCACCAGGGAGGTGCCCGGGCTGAACGCCGGCCAGGTGGAGGTCCGGGCGGAGGGGCCGTTCGCCGACCGCCCGCTGGGAGAGACCAGGGCCCGGACCCGCACCGGCGCCTCGATCGTGGCGGTCGTCCGCGACACGGAGGTCATCCCCTCCCCGGGCCCCACGGAGGTACTGCGCGCGGGGGACGTGCTGGTGGTGATCGGCACCCACGACGGGATCAGCGCGGTGGAACAGCTCATCCGGGGCTGACCAGGTGCGAATCTCGGTCTCCCTCCTGCTGGAACTGGGGGTCATCCTCACCGCGCTGAGCGTGCTCGGAGCACTGGCCCGGCGCTACTCGCTGTCCCCCGTCCCGCTCTACCTCCTGGCGGGGCTGGCCCTGGGCGAGGGTGGTGTCCTGCCGGTCCCCGCCGCCGGCGCCTTCGTGGACACCGGCGCGGGTATCGGCGTGGTCCTCCTGCTGCTGACCCTCGGCCTGGAGTTCTCGGTGCCGGAGTTCGCCGTCAGCATGCGCCGCCACCTGCCGTCCGCCGCGGTCGATCTGGTGCTCAACGCGCTTCCGGGAGCGGTGGCGGGCTGGCTGCTCGGCTGGGACGCGGTCGCGGTCCTCGCCCTCGCCGGGGCCACGTACATCTCCTCGTCGGGCATCATCGCCCGGCTGCTGGCCGACCTGCGGCGCCTGGGCAACCGGGAGACCCCGGCGGTGCTGTCGGTGCTGGTGCTGGAGGACTTCGCGATGGCCGCCTACCTTCCGCTGCTCGCCGTCGTCGCCACCGGCGGCACCTGGCGGGAGGCGCTGCTGGGAGTGCTGCTGGCCCTCGGCGCGGTGCTGGCCGCGTTCACCGTGTCGTACTGGTGGGGTCATCACCTGGGACGGCTGCTATCGCACCCGGAGTCGGAGCAACTGCTGCTGCGGGTGCTCGGGGTCACGCTGATCGTCGCGGCCCTCGCCGAGGCCGTCCACGTGTCCGCGGCCGTGGGGGCGTTCCTGATCGGGCTGTCCCTCAGCGGTGAGACGGCCCGACGGGCACGCGACGTGCTGAGCCCGCTGCGGGACCTGTTCGCCGCGGTGTTCTTCCTCGCCATCGGGCTCTCCATCAGCCCGAGCGCCCTGCTCCCGGTGCTTCCCGCCGCTCTGGTCCTGGCCCTGGTCACGGCGGTGACCAAACTGGCCTCCGGCTGGTACGCGGCGCGCCGCGAGGGCGTCCGGCGCGCGGGCCGGATCCGCGCCGGAACGGTCCTCGTCGCCCGCGGCGAGTTCTCGATCATCATCATCGGCCTGGCCGGGGTGGGCCAGGACCGGCTCGGCGCACTGGTGGCGGCCTACGTGGTCGTGCTCGCCGTGGCCGCACCCGTACTCACCCGTTTCGCGGGCGCACGCCCCGCCGGTCCGCCGCGCGCGGGGTCCGGGGCGGCGGGACGGCACGGCGGCGGGTCCTCCGCACGGCCCTCACCGCCCGGCGCCCCGCCCTGATCGTGCGTGCCGTCGCCGGGCCTGCGGGCGCACCTCGCCCGGGGCGACGGGGGTGGCAGACTGGCGGCATGACGACCCACAAGAACCTGCTCGACGGTCCCGAGCCGACGCATCTGCCGGAGAACGACGAGGCCTACCGCCTGCTCGGCGAGGAGTCCCTGCAGCCGGCCGAGGTCGCGGCGAAGTACCCCACGTTCTCCCTGGCCTGGGCCATGCTCGCCGACGACGCCTTCGAGGCCGGGCGAGTGGTCGAGTCGTACGCCTATGCCCGCACCGGCTACCACCGCGGTCTGGACGCGCTGCGGCGGGCCGGCTGGAAGGGGCACGGGCCCGTCCCCTGGAGCCACCGGGCCAACCGCGGTTTCCTGCGCTGCCTCGCCGCCCTCGCCCGCGCTGCCGGGGCGGTCGGCGAGAAGGACGAGCAGGAGCGTTGCTGGCAGTTCCTGCAGGACAGCAGCCCGGAGGCGTACGCGGAGCTGAAGCGCTGACG